>CAZJAY010000288.1:2014-2691 GCA_964543915.1 uncultured Methylocystis sp.
GCGTGCGATCTTTGTGGTGTTGCGCTTCACATATTTGGAGTCGACCACCGTCAGATTCTTTGAAGACATCCAGTAACCGCGCATCCAGTTTCCGATGAAATCCTGGGTCTCCGCATCGTAACCGGCGAAGTCCTTGCAGGTAATATCGGACATTTCGATCGTGACCTGCGCATAGGCGGGCGCAATCAGGGATGAAGCGACGGCGAGCGCGGCGGCGAGGCCGGCGAAAGCAAGTTTACGTTTCATGATCGTCAGGGCCTCCATGTTACTTCTGGCCAACAGCGCGTTCGATCGCCGCCATCACCGAGTCGGACGGATTGGACTTGCACCAGCTCATCACGCTCGCCGTATTCTTGCGAAAAAGATCAAGATCAATGAACGTCCGGCCGGCTTTCTGCGCGAACCAGCCACTCACAAAGGCGCCGAAATCGGCCTGATCTTCCGGGGGCATCGCGAGCGCTTCGCCGCACGTGACCTTGCTCATATCGAGCTTGACCTGCGCCTGCGAAAGCGAAGGGATGCACACGCTGGCGAGCGCCAGCGCGACGAATAAATTTTTCATGCGTCCTCCTCCCAATATGACGTTGTTCGTCCGATCCGGTCCTTCGCTGAGATTCTGCGCGCGCATCAGCCGGTCAGCCGGTCGGAACTCTTGCGTCACTCCACGACGATCGCGC
>CAZJAY010000289.1:0-2687 GCA_964543915.1 uncultured Methylocystis sp.
TTCAGCGGACGGGCGCGCCCATCGATCGGCATGGACACATGGCGGCGCGCGGCCGTGTCAACGAGGCGGCGTTGCTACGCATGCTCGCGCATCCCTATTTTGATGCGCCGCCCCCGAAATCACTGGATCGCAACGCCTTCGCGCTCGACGCGGTCGCGCGTCTGCCGACCGAGGATGCGGCGGCGACGCTTACGGCGTTCACAGCCGCGTCCGTCCTGCGTCTTTTTCCGCACCTGCCGGCGCAACCCCGCTTACTGATTGTCTGTGGCGGCGGCGCGCGCAATCCGATTCTGGTGCGCGAACTCGTAACGCGTCTGCCCTGCCGCGTAACGACCGCCGACGCTGTCGGCTGGTCGGCCGACGCCATGGAGGCGCAGGCATTCGCCTATCTTGCCGTGCGGGCGGCGTCGGGCCTTCCCTTCACTTTTCCGACGACGACAGGCGCGCCACAGGCGATGTCCGGCGGCCGGATCGCGCGCACGCCGCGTCGCGACGGCGCCGCATCGCCCTGACGGTCGGCGCGATCAGTCGCCGCGCGCGGGGATCGCGATGCGTGGCGGGTTGCCGAGGCGTCGATCGATATATGCGTCGACATTGGCGATCAGCGGCTCGACCCGATTCTCGAAGAAATGGTTGGCGCCTTCGACGACTGCGTGCTCGATCACAATGCCCTTCTGGGTCTTGAGCTTCTCGATCAGCGGCGTGACCTCTTTCAGCGGCGCGACCCGGTCCAGGTCGCCGTGAACAAAGAGGCCCGAGGACGGGCAGGGCGCAAGGAAGGAGAAGTCGAACCGGTTCGCCGGCGGAGCCACGGAGACGAAACCCTCGATCTCCGGACGGCGCATCAGAAGCTGCATCCCGATCCACGAGCCGAAGGAGACGCCCGCAATCCAGCAGGCGCGCGCCTCAGGATTAATGGATTGCGCCCACTCGAGCGCCGCCGCAGCGTCGGACAGTTCGCCCGACCCGTGGTCGAAATTGCCCTGTGAACGTCCAACGCCGCGAAAATTGAACCGCAGGACAGAAAAGCCGCGTTCCGCGAAGGCGTAATAGAGATGATAGACAATCTGATTGTTCATCGTTCCGCCAAACTGCGGATGGGGATGAAGCACAATCGCCAGTGGCGCGCCGCGCGTCGCGGACTGATGAAAACGGCCTTCGAGCCGGCCCGCCGGGCCGGTAAAGATAACTTCGGGCATTTCCGTCCCTTGTAAAAGAAGCAGGGCCGGGTTGTAGCACGCCCGGCCCCGTCAATTGCAAGGAATTTCCCCGCTGCACTCCCGTCCGCTCAGAGGACGACGCCCGCGACCACATGCGCATGGGCGAGACCGACGCCCACGATGACGAAAACGGCGGCGCCGATCAGGGTTCCAATGAGTTTGGTCATTTTGCGCTCTCCTCATCCCGCATCTGTTTCATGCAGTAAGAGGTAGGGCGTTTGCGCATCGGACGATGTGTGATGGCGCACGTGTCGCGCGCAATCACCAGTAGGGAGCAGCCGGCGCATCGGCCCGTATCTCGGCGAGCCGCGCGCGCGTCGCCGGCGTCGTCTCTCCCGGCAAATCGTCGATGGGGAAGAAATCCGCCTCAAGGATTTCATGGTCCGGGAGCCGGGGGCCGTCGTAATCGAAGTCGCGAACGATGAAGAGGGCGACATGATCGCGCCGGGAGGCGCGACGGTTCAGATAAACGCCGCGGAGGGTCGCCGCCCCCGTCAGCCGCACGCCGCATTCTTCCGCCAGCTCGCGCGCGAGGGCCTCGGCGAGCGTTTCGCCAGGTTCGACGCCGCCGCCAGGCAGATAGAAACCCGGTACATAGCTGTGCCGCACAAGCATGACGCGATTGTCGGCATCAAGCACGACACCGCGCACGCCCAATGTCATGGGCCGCTGGAACAGCGCGCCAAATGTGATCAGCCGATGCATAATCCGCGCACGTCGCGACGGGCGAGGCGATGGCGCTTCAGCGCCGCGGACGGAAGGAATCGTCATTGAACGACTATGGCGAATACGGCTCCGGGGCGCTAGTAATCCAACGCCAGACCGGGAAACCCCAGTGACCTTTCTCCTCGCCCATCTTTCCGACGCCCATATCGGCCCGATCCCGCGCCCGAACCTTGCGGAGCTGCTCGGCAAGCGGGTCACGGGTTATGTGAACTGGCTCTACAAACGCGCCGATCAGCACGATATGGCCGTCCTGGGCCGCATCGTCGCCGATATGAAAGCGCACGCCCCCGATCATGTGCTGATGACCGGCGACATCGTGAATATCGGCCTGCCGGCGGAGATAGCGCTCGCGCGGGACTGGCTTGCATCGCTGGGACCAACGGAGGCCGTGAGTTTCACGCCGGGCAACCATGACGCCTATGTCGAAGATGCGACGCCGATCATCGCCGACGCCTTCGCGCCGTGGATGGCGAGCGAGCCGCCGGGCGGTAGCGGGCGCGGCGGTTTTCCTTCTTTGCGCCGACGGGACGGCCTTGCCCTGATCGGGCTTGATTCCGGCGTGCCGACGGCGCCTTTCGTCGCTTCCGGCGAACTGGGCGCCGCGCAGCGTGGCGTATTTGCGGAGCTTCTGGAAACCACCGGGCGGGAAGGGCTAACGCGGGTCGTCTTCCTTCACCATCCGCCTCATGTCGGCGGCGCGCGGATCCTGCGCGGACTGGAAGACGCAGCCGAATTCGAGAC
>CAZJAY010000290.1:0-2685 GCA_964543915.1 uncultured Methylocystis sp.
TACCTGCATTTCAATGCGATCAATGACGCTGTGTCGATCCCGATCGTCATCTACAATAGTCCGCCGCGGTCGGTTGTCGATATGAGCGTCGAGACCATGGCGCGCCTGTCCACGCTGAAAAATATCATCGGCGTGAAGGACGCGACTGGCAATATCGGCAGGATTTCGCTGCAGCGTGAGGCCATGGGGCCGGATTTCATCCAGCTTTCCGGCGATGATCTCACGGCCCTCGCCTGTATGGCGGCCGGCGCGCATGGTTGTATCTCCGTCGTTTCGAATATCGCGCCGCGTCTTTGCGCCGACCTCCAGAACGCCTGTCTCGCCGGCGATTACGCGAAGGCGCTGGAAATCCAGGACAGGCTTACGCCTCTGCATGTTGCGACCTTCCTCGAGGCGGGCGTAACGGGGGCGAAATACGCCCTGTCCCTGCTGGGCAAGGTGCGCGAGGAAGTGCGGCTGCCGCTTGTGCCGTCGACGGAAGCGACGAAGGCGCGTATCCGCGCCGCGATGACTCATGCGGGCGTGCTGTGACCCGGATTTCTGCTCGTGCGCCGGAATGTTGTCTCGCGCCCCACGCGCGGGGGTAGGGCGTGGCCGCGCGACAGGAAACAGGGTTCAGGATTGTCGCCGACAATCGCCGGGCGCGCTTCAATTACGAAGTGGGCGAGACCTTCGAGGCTGGCCTTGTTCTGACCGGCACTGAGGTCAAATCGCTGCGCACCGGCAAGGCGACCATCGCCGAGAGCTACGCCCATGTCGACCGCTCGGGCGAGGCATGGCTGGTCAACGCCAATATTCCGGAATATCTCGCGGGAAATCGCTTCAACCACTCCCCGAAGCGTCCACGCAAGCTGTTGCTTAAAAAACGTCAGATCGCCCGTATGGCTCAGGCGATCGAGCGCGACGGCATGACCATCGTTCCACTGAAACTCTATTTTAACGCCGATGGTCGGGCGAAGCTGGAGATCGCCCTCGCGCGCGGCAAGAAGCTGCACGACAAGCGCGAGGTCGAAAAGAAGCGGGACTGGAGTCGCGAAAAAGGCCGCCTGTTGCGCGAAAAAGGCTAGCGCCGCCCCGGGCGCCTTTTGTCCCGCGCAAGGCGCGCCATTTGCCGGCGGCGCGCAAACGCATCAGATCCGGCTGGCCGTGATTATTCCTCGTCGTCTTCCTCTTCCGGACCGGCGGAAACCGTCTGAGGCGTGACCGGACGGCGTTCCTGATAACGCTGCATACGTTCCGCCCGCTCGCCGGGATCGCGGCCGATCCGCGACACCATATGGACGAGGTCGATGAATTCGTCGGCCTGACGACGCAATTCGTCTGCGATCATCGGCGGCTGGGTGGTGATCGTCGAAATCACCGAAACGCGCACGCCCTTGCGTTGGACGGCTTCGACGAGGGAACGGAAATCGCCGTCGCCGGAGAACAGGACCATGTGGTCGATGTGCTCCGCGATCTCCATGGCGTCGACGGCCAGTTCGATGTCCATATTGCCCTTGACCTTGCGGCGACCGAGCGAATCCACGAACTCTTTCGTTGGCTTGGTGACGACCGCGTAGCCATTGTAGTCGAGCCAGTCGATCAGCGGACGGATCGACGAATATTCCTGATCCTCGATGAGCGCCGTGTAATAAAACGCCCGCATGAGGCGTCCCTTGCTCTGGAAGTCCCGAAGCAAACGTTGGTAATCGAGCTCGAAGCCAAGCGATTTGGCGGTCGCGTACAAATTCGCGCCATCGATGAACAGTGCAATTTTTTCATTCTCGGCCATAATTTTTCTCTCAAAAGTTCCCGACGGGACGTCAGGGACGCGCCCCGTCGGCGCGCCGTTTCCGATGCGCCCGTTCGTCCGATCCGCATTGCCTGTTCCGACGAATATTCTCCGACGCCCAAAGGCGTTTCCCGATTTTCTCGTCCGGCAAACCTTTGGCTGGACAGGAATGGGCGAAGAGCGGCACGCGGCAAAAAGCCCGGACGCGAGAATCGCATTCACGTCAAGTAGATGTGACGCCCTGCGCCGGCAGGTCAACCCCATGCAGGCCAAATTGGGTATTAAAATCACGCGCGCGCCGCATGGGATGAACGATCCATCGCCCAATGCTTTTGGTCTGCGCGAAAATCACAATGTGGCGTCCGGTCCCGGATCGGTGAACGGCCTGTAAGGGGGCGTCGGGAGCCGGGAGCCGCCAAAATCGGTCGAAATCTTGCGCCTCCGGGCAAACTGGCGTATCAGCGCGCATCACCGACAAGCCGGAGCCCTGAAACAGATGGCGCGCGTCACTGTAGAAGACTGCATCGACAAGATCGACAATCGTTTTGACCTTGTCCTCCTCGCGGCCCATCGCGCCCGCCTGATCTCCTCGGGTCAACCGCTCCTCGTCGATCGGGACCGGTACAAAAATCCGGTCGTCGCATTGCGCGAAATCGCCGATTCCGCCCTGTCGCCCGACGATCTTTCGGAAGACTTCATCCATTCGCTTCAGCGACATGTCGAGGTGGACGAGCCGGAGGCGGAGGCCGCGCCTGCCCTCAAACCGACCGCGAGCGACGCCGAGTTCGATGCGGATGCGCCATTTGACCGCATGACCGAATAAGATTTGTTGCGCGGGCTTGAGGGGCTGGTGCCGCCAGCCGAGGTCGAGGAAGACGGCGAGGAAAATCTCCGCAAGGCCTCGCGATTCCGGC
>CAZJAY010000291.1:0-2678 GCA_964543915.1 uncultured Methylocystis sp.
TCGATCCCCACCGTTTCACGTGTGAGTTCCTGAAGAAAGCGCCGATCGTGACTGATGACGACAAGCGCCGCCCGCATATCTGCGAGGCGCTGCTCCAGCCAAAGAATCGTCGGCAGATCGAGATGGTTTGTGGGTTCGTCGAGAAGCAGAATGTCCGGCTCCGACGCCAGCGCTCGGGCGAGCGCGGCGCGGCGCGCCTCGCCGCCCGAGAGATGCGCGGGATCTTCGTCGCCCGTAAGTCCGAGTTCGACGAGCCATGCCCGTGCGACATGCGGATCGTCGAGCGGGCCGAGCCCGGCTTCCGCATAGGCTGCGGTCGTGGCGAAACCCGCAAACTCCGGCTCCTGCGGCAGGTAGCGCAGCGATGCGCCGGGCTGCAGGAAACGGTCGCCGGCGTCCGCCTCGATCTCGCCAGCCGCGATCCTGAGCAGGGTCGATTTCCCCGAACCATTGCGGCCGACAAGGCAGTTTCGGGCTCCGGGCGCGACCGAGAGATCGGCGCCGTCGAGCAGCGGTTTGCCGCCGAGGGTGAGAACAATGCCCTGGAGGGCAAGGAGGGGAGGGGGAGCCATCGCGCCTTCCGGTGACAGACCCGACCCTGTTACGCGCTTGTCCGCGCCCTCCGCAAGGGCGACGGCGGATCCATCTCGCCTAATGCCGGTGGCCGTGTCTTGGACCGTGCGCTGTCGGGGAGCCGTCGCGCGCCGCCGGCGTTTTTGAGGCGCTCGCCGGCACGATCACGAGTTCGCCGTAGCGTACGCCGCGCTCGGCGATCAAATGTCGGCCGAAATGTTCGACCTCGCATTTCGGACCGCGCAGCAGCGAGACTTCGAGGCAGGTGCTCTCATCCAGATGAACATGCAGCGAGGCGATCGAAAGATCGCTGTGGCCGTGATGATCGGTGAGGAGCCGCATGGCGAGTTCCCGCGTCTCGTGATCGAAGACGTAGACGGCGGCTCCGACACAGGCGCGTCGTGGTTCGACGGCTTCCGGCTTCCTGAGCAGCCCCGCGCGCACGAGATCCCGGATCGCCTCCGACCGGCTCTGATGGCCGCTTGTGCGCATATAGGCGTCGAGATCGTCCATCAGATCGTCGTCAATCGTCATTGTCACGCGCTGCATACAGGCCGCCCTGAAGTCATGGTCACGCAGACCGAAATTTTCGATAAAATATGATGCCATGGCGAAGGGGGACGCGCCAGCGGGTTTTCCCGCTGCTGCGCTGCCTCTGTCGACGTTAACTCAATAGCCGGTCATTTCCAGATAGCCTTCGCCGCTCTGCGAGCCGGAAAGAGCGATCGGTCCTACCCAATAGGGCGTGCTGGTCGCCATCCAGCTATCGGGATTGAGCGCGCGCGCCTCGACGCTCAGGCCCCGGCTTTTCACGCTGATGCGCCAGCGCGTCGGCGCGTTTCGACCGGCGACCGGCCGGGTCTCCAGCGGCTCCATCTCGATATCGTCGCCCGAAAGCAGCGTGGTCGCGCCATCCGGCGCGATCCAGTTGCCCGAAACATAATCGCGGGCGCCGCGCAGGCGAAAAAGCATGGCTTTTTCGCCGGAGGCGAGGTGCAGCGAGAACCAGTCCCAACCTTTCTGATCGGCGCCGAGCATCTGGCTGCTCCATTCCCGATCCATCCACGCCCGCCCGGTGACCCGGTGCGCCTGGCCGTCCACGACGATCGCGCCTGAAACCCGGAAAAACGGCTGGCTGTAATAGAAAGACGCCTGTCCGGCCTGCGATTTGCGGCTGTAACCGGCATCGCCCTGCAGTACGAAAGGACCGTCGCGGGTCATGTCGAGCGAATAGGAGAAATCCTCGCCATGCGCTGCGACATGCGCTGTCGTCAGCGCCGCATCCGTTGAAGCGAATGTCCAGTCGTCGATCCAGGCGCGGAACGGCGACGCCTCGACGCCCGCCTGCCCGACGCCGCCGCGTCCCATTGTCTCTGCGTGGAGATGGCGCGTCGCGCCGGTGACGGCGGCGTGCGCCATCCACAGGCCGGGATCGTCCCAACCCTCGCCGACGCCCGGCGCGCGGCCATGCCGGAAGAGTGTCCATTGCGCGCCCCAGACGGCGCCGTCCGCGTCGCGGAGGTTGGCGGTGAGATACCACCATTCGGTGCGAAAGGCGGGGTGCGCGCCATGGTCCTGCGGAAAGACGATCGGCGTTCCGGGCGTGGGCTGGGCGAAGCCTGGGGACGCGTCGCGCAGGGCGTTGAAGCCCTGCGCACCTGCAAAGGCCGGCGCAAGCAGAAGGCCGACGGCGAGAAATACGGCTCTAGCGCTCATTGGCGAAGGCTCTCAACAGATCGACCGGCGCGCTGCGCGCCAGACGGGCGACCGGCGCCGCCGCCGCGATCGCCGCCGTCGCCAGCGCAATGACGAAAACATGGAGCCAGTCCATCGGAAACACATACATCGGCAGACGCCAGCCGAAGGCGGCGACATAGACGACCGCGACCAGACCCCAGGACACGAAAACGCCGAGCGGAATGGCGAGTAGCGCCGCGCCCGCCGCGAACAGGAGGATGCGCAGCAGCTCCAGAGCCGCCAGCCGTCGGCGGGTGACGCCAATGGCCCAGACCGGCGCGATCCGCATGAGGCGCATATTGCTCAGCGTAAGAAGACTAGTGAACACCGCGACAGCAGAAAAGCCGAGCGTCAGCGCATTCAGCGAT
>CAZJAY010000292.1:0-2640 GCA_964543915.1 uncultured Methylocystis sp.
GCGTCAACAGCTCGATTACCGGGCGCTGATTCGCGTCTTCCTGACGCATCCGTTACTGACTCTGAAAGATATCGCCTGCATTCACTACGAGGCGCTGCTGATCTGGATGAAGGGCATTGGGCTGCACCTGCGCCCGCCGCCCCCGGATCGCACGGTCACCGTCATTGCTCAGGATCACAGGTAAAAGGAAAACCGTTCATGTCAGATCTGATTTCCCCCGGCGCGCCGCGTCTGCCGATTCCCGACAACACAGCGGGATATAGATCGGGTATTGCCGCAATGGTTCTGCGCAGGGTTCTGGCCGCAATGGACAGGGGACGCCTGACATTCGTTCTTCCAGACGGGGCGCGCGTTGACTGTCGTGGTCCGAAGCCTGGACCCGAGGCGACGATCGTCATTCACAAAATGTCTGCGCTCCGTCGCCTGCTGCTGTCCGGCGACGTCGCCTTTGCGGAGGCTTTTATTCGCGGCGAATGGACTACGCCGGATCTCGCCGCAGCGATTGAGGTCGCAGCGGTGAATGGCGACGCATTTATGCGGGCGGTGGAAGGGTCCGCGCCGGCGCGCTTCGCGAACTGGCTGATGCATCGGCTGCGCGCCAATTCACGCGCCGGCAGCCGTCGCAATATCGCCGCGCATTATGACCTTGGCAATGATTTCTATCGGCTGTGGCTCGACCCGCAAATGTTCTATTCCTCGGGCATCTACCGCTCGGCGGACGAAACGCTCGAATCCGCACAGGAAAACAAGATCAATCGCATCCTTGATCTGCTCGACGCGCGTAACGGTCAAAGCGTCCTGGAAATCGGCTGTGGTTGGGGCGGCCTCGCGGCCGCGATGGCGAAAACGGGCGCTGGCGCCGTCACCGGGTTGACGCTTTCCAACGAACAACTCGCCTTTACGAAAAATGTCGTCAGGAAACACGGCATCGAATCGAAAGTCGATCTGCGCCTTCAGGACTATCGGGACGTCGGCGGCGTCTTCGATCGAATCGTTTCGATTGAGATGATCGAGGCCGTGGGCGCAGAATATTGGCCGGTTTATTTTTCGACCTTGCGCGATCGCCTGGCTGTCAACGGCCATATCGTCTTGCAGGCGATTACGATCGAGGACAGCCGCTTCGCGACCTACATCAACACGCCTGATTTTATACAGCGCTATATTTTCCCGGGCGGCGCGCTCCCCTGTCCGCGCGCGCTGCAGGAAGAAGCGCATCGCGCCGGACTGCGCATTGAAACAATTGAAAACTTCGGAGAGGGTTATGCGCGCACGTTGAGCGAATGGCGCAGCCGCTTCCATGAAAACTGGGATGAGATCGAAAAGCTCGGCTTCGATCCGTCCTTCCGGCGCCTGTGGGATTACTACCTCTGCTCTTGCGAGGGCGGCTTCCGTGCTGGCGCAATCGATGTCGGCCTCTATCGGCTGAGCCACGCGTGATGAAAGGAGTCCATTATGTTGAGAGCAATCACCATGCGCGCCTTCGTGACATTTGTCACAGCGATGGCGATCCTGCACCCGGCACAGGCGGCGAATGAAGGCATCCTCGGAAACTGGGCGCGCGGCGACGGCAACGCGCGCGTCCGTATTGCACCCTGCGGCGGAGCGCTATGCGCCATCAACACCTGGATAAGAAACCCGGATAGCGGCGAGCACGTCGGAGATCGACTGGTGATGAAAGTCTCCGGAGGCGGCTCAACGATGTCCGGCACGGCCTATGATCCACAACGCAAGCTCAATTATAGCCTCGAAATCAACTACGGGGAGCAATCGATGCAGACGCGTGGCTGCGTTCTGGCGGGCATTATCTGCAAATCAGTACACTGGTCGCGCGTGTCACGCTGAAACATTTCTGGTTTTATGGAGTAGCAGAATGAAAAAAATGATGGTCCATTGCCTCGCGGCGATCGCAACAATATCCGTCGGCGCGCCGGTCGTTGCGCAGGAGAGAACGCGATCGATTGACCCCGCGCGTCTCTACCATGGCGTCTGGCTCGAAGTCGCACGGAGGCCCATGTGGATAACCGATGGCTGTATTCTGGGAACGACTGGTTATGTGCGCAGCGTACAGCCGAACCAGCTTCACGTCCGCGACGCCTGCCGAAAGGGAAGCGAAGAGACGGTTCTTGAAGGTGATGCCGAGATTCTTGATCCCGGGGTCAATTCCCGCCTGCGGGTCCGTTATAACCCGCTTTTGTCCGTCGATTATAACATCGTTGACCATGCCGCCGATTACAGCTGGTTCATCGAAACCAGCCCGACGCTCGACAATGTCTTCATCTTCACGCGCAAGCGTCCTTCCGGCAAACAGTTAACGGCGCTGGTCGAACGCGTGCGACGCCTAGGCTACAATACATCGGACCTTGAATTTCCGTGGGGACGTTAGTCTTGTTTGTGCATCTGTCATTCGATGCGGCGATCTGACGTTCAGTCAAAAAAGCTCGTCGCCTTCAGTCGGCGCTGTGGAGATTTGTCTCCGAGCGTTTGGGGTTGACGGTTTCCCGTGTCGCAGGGCCGCCAGATACTGGCGGCCTTTTTGCAGTTTATTATCGAAATCAACGTTAATCGCAACGGGAAGTTGGCGCCGACCAATCACAGGACAGCTCCGCCCGCAATGCGGCCTTCCCGTTATCAATAGCTAAT
>CAZJAY010000293.1:0-2636 GCA_964543915.1 uncultured Methylocystis sp.
ACGGGGATGATTATCGCCGTGCCGACCCCAGCGGCGCAGGGCGCCCTCCTGCGTTTCCTCGCCAGCCACGATCGGGCGAGCACGCTCTATCGCGATACCGGCCATGGCTATGATCAGGCGCGCGCGCGCCGTTTGCGCGCCCGCGCCCAAAATCCGGGTTGACGCCGCCATGGCGTCGGAACCTTTCGGGACAGACGACCAGTTTCCGTTCCTTTTCCCCGCTATCGAGCGCTTCTCCCGGGCCGATTTCGTCGCCGCGCCCTCCAATGCGTCGGCGCTGGCGCTGGTCGAACGCTGGCCGGACTGGCCGGATCGCGCCATGCGACTGATTGGTCCGCCGGGCAGCGGCAAAAGCCATTTGCTCGCCATCTGGGCCGACCGCGCTGGAGCAATGCGGCTCAATCCTGAGGAACTGCCGGCTGTTGCGACGCTCGCGGCCGACGCGCCCCGCGCCCTCGCGCTCGATGACGTCGACCGCGCCACCGACGAGACCCGACTGTTCCACCTGCTGAATTACGTTTTCGAGCACAAGGTCTTCCTGCTGATGACCGCCTGCGGCGCGCCTGATCCGGGGTCCGTGCGCCTGCCGGATCTCCTGTCACGATTGCGTCGCGCGCCGGCGATAGCGATCGATGCGCCAGACGAGGCGCTGGTGCGCGCGGTTCTCGAAAAATTATTCCGGGACCGTCAGATCGCCGTCGACGACCCGGCGCTCGCCTATGCCGCCTTGCGGCTCGACCGTTCGCTTGACGCCGTGCGCGCCTGCGTCGACGCCCTCGACCGTGAAGCGTTGGCGCGCGGGCGACCGGTGACCCGGGCGCTGGCGGCGGAGGTTATGGCGCGGCTGCGCGACGCCGGCGAGGGCGGCGGACATTAGCCATACGGGTCGATTTACGGCTGCCCCCGGCGACGCGCCTGTGGCAGAGTGCGCGGGCGGAGGCGCGGAGCGTGACAGAAGAGAATATGCGAACAGTGAAAGAGAGCGGCACGGCGATCCCCGAGGCGGCGGGGATCGAAGTAATGGATCCGGCCGGCGCGCTTCTCGAAGATCCGGCGGCGCTCGCAGCTTCGCCAAAACGGTTCATCAATCGTGAGCTTTCGTGGCTTGAGTTTAATCGACGCGTGCTCGAAGAAGCCTCGAACCGCAACCATCCGCTCCTCGAACAGCTCCGTTTTCTTTCGATTTCGGCCAATAATCTGGACGAGTTCTTTATGGTGCGCGTGGCTGGCCTGCGCGGGCAAATGCGCTCCGGGCTGACGGCGTTGTCTCAGGACGGGCTGACGCCCGCCGAGCAGCTCGCCAAGATCACCGAACGCTCGGCGTTGCTGACCGGCGAACAGTTGCGTCGCTGGCGCGATCTGCGTCGCGATCTTGACGAGGCCGGCATCACCATCGTCGAACCCGCCGATCTCTCGAAGCCCGAACTCGCCTGGCTCGAAGAACATTTTCTGACCCGTATTTTTCCGGTGCTGACGCCGCTTGCCGTCGACCCGGCGCATCCATTTCCATTCATCCCCAATCTTGGTTCGACCCTCGCGCTGGAGCTTGTGCGTCCTGGCGATCGCAAGACGTTGCAGGCGCTTGTCCGCTTGCCGGCGAAGATCGAACGCTTCGTCAAACTGCCGGGCGGCGGCGGCGGTCGCGAACGCTTCATGCTGCTGGAGACGCTGATCGGCATCAATGCCCAACGTCTGTTTCCCGGCTATCTCCTGCGCGGGCAGGGGTTGTTCCGCGTGATCCGCGACAGCGATCTTGAGGTCGAGGAAGAGGCGGAAGATCTCGTGCTGCTGTTCGAGACCGCGCTCAAGCGCCGCCGTCGCGGCTCGGTGATCCGTCTCGAAGTCGCGGCGAATATGCCGGAGACGCTGCGCGCGCGGGTCGCCGACGAACTTGACGTGACGCCGAACGAGACGTTCGAGATCGACGGAATGCTCGCGCTCAATGATCTTTCAGAGCTTGTCGCGCTGGATCGCCCCGACCTGAAGTTCAAACCCTATAATCCGCGTTTTCCCGAGCGCGTGCGTGATAATGGCGGCGACTGTTTCCTCGCTATCAAGCAGAAAGATCTCGCGGTTCATCACCCCTACGAATCCTTCGATGTCGTGGTGCAGTTTCTCCAGCAGGCCGGGCGAGATCCCAATGTGATCGCGATCAAGCAGACGCTGTATCGCACCTCCAACAACAGCCCTATCGTGCGCGCGCTGGTCGAAGCCGCCGAAGCCGGCAAGTCGGTCACGGCGCTTGTTGAGCTGAAGGCCCGGTTCGACGAGGAAGCGAATATCCGCTGGGCGCGCGACCTCGAACGCGCCGGCGCGCAGGTCGTCTTCGGTTTCATCGAACTCAAGACGCACGCCAAGCTATCCCTCGTGGTGCGACGCGAGGCGACAGGTCTGGTGACCTATTGTCATATCGGCACCGGCAATTACCATCCGGTGACGGCGCGCATCTACACTGATATTTCGGTCTTCACAGCGGAACCCGCGATCGGGCGGGATGTCTCGCGTATTTTCAACTTCATCACCGGCTATGCGCAGCCGGCCGGACTTGAACGCATTTCAGTCACTCCGATTTCCCACAAGCAGCGCCTGCTTGAACATATCGCCCAGGAAATCGAATTCGTGCGCGGCGGCAAGCC
>CAZJAY010000294.1:0-2616 GCA_964543915.1 uncultured Methylocystis sp.
CAGAACGGAACCTTCGTGATGGGACGAAAGGCGCAGTCGCTTGTTCGTCAGTTTAAAACCACAACAGGTCAATATTTGTGGGCGCCCCCTTCGAGTCTTGATGCGCCGGCAACGCTCATGAACTTTCCCATCATCGAGGCCGAAGACATGCCCGACCCGGCAGCCAACGCGTTCGCTATTGCTTTCGGGGATTTCGAACGCGGCTATGTCGTTGTCGATCGAATCCGCATCCGGGTACTTAGAGATCCTTATTCTATCAAACCATACGTACTTTTCTACACAACAAAACGGGTCGGCGGCGGCATACAGAATTTTGAGGCGATCAAGCTCCTGAAATTCGCCGCCTCCTGAAACTCCTGATAATCACCGATGGCGCGCTATCCATGTTGCGCCATCGGGAGAGGATAGCCAATGCACGCGACACTCATCCAACCGCCGAGGATTGAACCCGTCACGCTGGCGGAAGCACGCCAGTGGCTGCGTGACGACAGTTACGATGAAGATCAAATTATTCAAACTTTGATCGTTTCCGCACGTATGACGCTCGAGGCGTTCACACGACGCTTTCTCCTTGAGCAGCGCTGGCGGCTGGCCTACGATTTCTGGCCGCAAACGGCGATCTCCGCCAACACAATTGCCATTCCATTCGCGCCATGTCGATCAATTGATGCAATACGAGTCTACGAGGTTTCGAGTATCCCGATAACAATGGATACCGGAAACTACCACCTCTCGACATCCTCTGACGCCGCACGCATCGTATTTCAGGCCCCGCCACCGCCCCCCATGCGGGCGCACGACAGCGTCGAAATCGACATCACTGTTGGCTATAGCGCCGAACCGCTACAAATACCCGAACCGTTCCGACGCGCGATCCTGATGTTGGTTGCGGCGTGGCATCACCAGCGTGGCGACGGACCCGAAACGATACTGCCGGATTCGGTATTGCGTCTGGTGACGCCCTTTCGACGCGAACGTCTGATATGACACGATCTCCCGCCATCGGTGACCTTCGCCACCGCCTCACACTTGAGACTCCATCGGATCAGCCAGACGATTACGGTGGTTTCCGGCGAAGTCACAAAGCGGCTGGCGCGGGATGGGCGCGGATCCGATCGCTTGATACACGCACACAATTTGCCGAACAAAAACACGAAAATATCGCGACCCATTTTGTCGAGATGCGCTGGCGATCAGATATTACGGTCGGCTCAAGGTTGCTTTTTGGAAACCGGATTTTTCTCATTCGCAGCGTAAGAGATCCTGACGAACGTCGTCTGCTTCTGGCGTGCGTCTGTGAGGAGATCGTCTGAATAGGGGGAAAATGTCACTTTCACCGATCCTTGCAGTCAGAAAGGCGCTGCGCGCCAGGATTAACGCGACGCCCGAATTCCGATCCTTTCTGAATGGCCGAACAATTTTCGATGGAGCGCCACGCGACATCGAACCGCCCTATGGCTATTTTGGCGAAACCCAGATGCGCGACTGGTCCGCCGACGATGTCGCCGGGGCGGAACAATATCTCAATCTGTCAATCGTGACGCTCCATCGTGGCGTTTCCGCTACGGTCGAAATCGGTCAGCTTATCATTGAGCAATTGAATCACGCACAACTGCCTCTCGACGACAATCTCCTCGTTGATTTCAGTTTTATCTCAATGGAGACGCGCCGCGAGCAGAACGGTCGCCTTTCGAAAGTTAATATTCGCTTTCGCGCGACAACTGAATATCTCGTCTAATGAAAGGCAAGTCGACATGACCGCCCAAAGCGGCAGAAATTTTCTCCTTAGAATTGACAATGGCTCCAATGGTTTTGCGACGGTTGCGGGCTTGCGAACCCGTCGTCTCGCGCTGAACGCCGACACGGTCGATGTGACCGACGCGGATTCAGCCGGTCGATGGCGAGAGTTGCTGGGAGGCGCCGGCGTGCGACGGGCCAGCATATCGGCGACAGGAATTTTCAAGGACCGGGATTCGGACGTGTTGATCCGGCAGAGTTTCTTCGACGGCAGCATCCGTGAGTTTCAGATCGTTATCCCTGATTTCGGCATATTGAGCGGGCCATTTCAGATCTCGAACCTCGATTACCGGGGCGAATACGCCGGCGAAATAACCTTCGATATTTCACTCGATTCAGCCGGTCTTATCGCCTTCTCGATTATTTGAGGCGCCAATGTGCAATGGAATTCGCGGCGAAATTGCCGCCGAACTGGACGGTAAACGCTTTCGGCTCTGCCTGACCCTCGGCGCACTCGCGGAACTGGAAAGCGCCGCCGGCGCCGGCGACCTTGTCGAACTTGCCGGCCGTTTCGACCGGGGTAGCATCTCTGCGCGGGACATTCTTCTTATCATCGCCTGCGGCCTGCGCGGCGCAGGGCATGACTTAAGTAACGACGATGTCGCGCGCATGAAAGTTTCGGGGGGCCTCCCGGGCTATGTCAAAATTGCGGCTCGCCTCCTCGCCGCGACTTTTGGCGACACGCCGGAAAACCCTCCGTCGCCGCAGGACGCCTGAACACAATCGTCGAACCGGCGCACGCGTCCTCCCCGCGCCCGCCGGTTCCCTTCGCGCAGGCGATGACCGTTGGTCTGGGCGTCCAGCGGCTTTCTCCACGCG
>CAZJAY010000295.1:0-2615 GCA_964543915.1 uncultured Methylocystis sp.
GGCCGTGCGCTTCGGTCAGCAGCTTCGCCTTCGATTTGCCAAAGCCCATCGCCCGGCCTGCGCCGCCCTGCATCTGTCGCGAGAGAAAGATCCAGACGCCGATGAAGGCGACAAGAGGCAGCGCATTCAGCAGCAGCGACATGAGCCAGCCGCCGCCCTCGTTGAGCGGTCGCGCGCTGATCGTGACGTTCTTCGCCTGAAGGCGCGGAACAATATTCGCGTCATCCGGCGCGTAGGTGAAGAAGGGACGATTGTCGTTAAAGTGCCCGGTGATTTCGTTGCCGGCGATGGTCACGTCGTGGACGCGGCCCTGTTCCACCTGCGAGAGCAGCTCGCTGTACGAGATATCACTGATCGGAGTCCGCTGGTTTGGCTGCTGGAACAACATGCCCAGCGCGACGACGAGCAGGCCGATGATGGCCCACAGGGCGAAATTTCTGAAGTTCAAGTTCATTGGTTCGCCTGACCGGACGGGAGCCGGCGGGACTATCCCGCGGGACCCTCCGCAATTTCAGATAATCTAGGCGCCGCAGGGTTTCTTGCCAAGTGAGGCGTCCTGAAGCATGGCCGCCGCTGGCGCTCCGGCGACGGAGGTCGTCGTGGGCCGGACGCGGTCCCCGGGTCGGCTCCGCGGCGGGGCCGGCCGCAGCATGAGCGCGTCCGCCCGGCTTTCCACAATCAGACCCGCCATTGTGCCGCGCCAGGCCACGCCGGCTGCGAATGACGCGTGGAGTTGATCCGCGAGTCGCTCCAGTCGCTCCAGCCGCAGGGGCGCTTTCGGGGCGAGGCGGCCGATTTCGCGGCCGATCAGACGCCGGAGGACTTCCGGCGTCGCAGCCGCGAGCGTCGCCTTGTCGAACTGCGCCGAAACGTCGTCTGCATGACGAATCGCTTGCCGACGCAGGGTTTCCGTGCAGTGGACGAGCGCTTCATCGGCCCGCGCGGCCCGCGCCCCAAGCCGGAGCAGCGCCTCCCGATCAAGGCCCTGTGCGGCGAGCGTCGGCGCCAGCGTCCTGAGACGGGCGCGGGAGTATTTATTGTCGGCGTTCGAGGGGTCGCGAAAAAAGTCGTGTCCTGCGGCCTGACAGAACGCCTCCAGCGCCGTTTTTGGAACGTCGAGAAGCGGCCGCAAAATAGCGGTGTTTTCCCAATGCGAGATGCGCGACATGCCGGCGAGACCGGCGACGCCGGAGCCTCTCGTCATTCGGAACAGAATGGTTTCCGCCTGATCGTCGGCGTGATGGGCGGTCACGATCGCCGCATCGCCAAGCGTCGCGGCGCATTGGGCCAGCAGTTGATAACGCGCGAGGCGCGCCCGTTCCTGGATTCGGGTCGCGGGCCGCGGAGCCCGCCACGTGAGAACATGATGCGGCAGCGCCAGCGCCTGCGCCCACGCGCCGACCTTTTCCGCTTCCTGCGCCGAACCGTCCCGAAGGCCATGATCGACAGTCGCCACGGCGAGACGGCGGTCGCCCCTGGAGAGATAGTGCGCCGCGAGCAGCATCAACGCGACCGAATCGGGGCCGCCGGAAACTGCGAGCAGAAGCGCCGGATAAGGGACGAGTAGCGCGCACGCCCGGTCCGCCCATTCCGGCGCCGATGCGCCGGCTGGCGCTAGCATCCGAGCTTCCGGTTTTCCCGGTCGATCGACTCCCGCAGCCGACTGACGGCGCCCGAATATTTCGCGCCGATTTCGGCGAGAGCGGCGCAGGCCTGTTCCTTCGCGCCCATCGCCCCGAGCGACTGGCCGAGTCGCAGAAGTGCGTCTGGCGCCTGGGGCGACTGCGAATAGCGGGTTGATATTTCGAGATACTTCTCCGCCGCCTCCCGATGCCGACCCCGCAAAAAGAAGCTTTCGCCGAGACTAAAGGTTGCTGCCGGCGCTTGCCGGCTTTTCGGGTTTTTGGCGAGGAAAGCCGCAAAAGCTTTCTCGGCGCCCTCATATTTACCCGCGCGCAGTAGCGCGGCGCCTTCCTCGAAATCGTCTGTTGGCGCGGATGGGAGGATCGCCGCGCCGACCGGCGTGTCGGCCGCCCCGGGGGCTGTTACGGGCTTGTCCCCGACAAGGCGTCCATGGGCGATGTCGAGCGGCGCGCCGGGATCGCCCGGCGGCGGCGCCCCGTTCTTCGGCGTTACGCTGATTGGAGCCGACGGCGCGGCCGTGCCGAGCGGCCTCGGCGCGCCCGGCGCTTCCGGCGCGGCGGCCGGATCGAAAGCGTCGGCGCGTCGGCCGGGTTTTGGGGCCGGTTCGGGAGGTCGCGTCACAGGGGCGGCAGGCGCAGATCCAGCGGATGGCGCAGAGGTCGCCCGGGAGGGTTCATTGGCGCGGGCCGCCCGCAACTCTTCTTCGCGCCCGTTGGTCTTGACGTCCTCGCAGATCGCCTTCGAGCCGTTCATTCCGCACGGACAGCGCAGCCGGATCGGGGCCGCTGGCAGGCGGTTCGGGCTCATCGCCAATCTGCGCACGCGAGATCCCCGGATCGGACCGCAGGCCCCCCAGCCAGTCGAAGGCCGATGCGCCGGAAGTCGCGACAATCCATACTGATTTCGTCGCCAGCGGTGCATCGAGATAGAGCAGGCGCGTACCACGTGGGAGGGAAGGGAATTTACTCATG
>CAZJAY010000296.1:0-2583 GCA_964543915.1 uncultured Methylocystis sp.
GATATCAATATCAGCGTTGCCAACGCGCATCAGAAAACAGACCTGCCGGACGCATTCGTTGAGATCGTCCTGCTCCGGTCGCGCTTTTGGCATACGAGCGAAGGACGAAAATTCATCGACCATGCGTTTGATGTCATCGACCTGCCGGACAATTGTGTCTGTGCATTGATCGAAGATGGCCCGATCCTCCGTGATCAGCTTGCCGTATTTGCGCTTGAGCCGCTCGGCCGAAAGCTGGATCGGGGTCAGCGGATTCTTGATTTCATGCGCGATGCGGCGGGCGACGTCCGCCCACGCCGAGGTGCGCTGGGCTGTGACGAGGTCGGTGATGTCGTCCAGCGTGACAACGAAATTCGGCAGTCCTTCCGTATCGCGGGCCGAAGTGACGCGGATGTTGAAGGTCTTCTCTGCGACGCCCCGCTTGAGCGTGATCTGGCTCTGCACCGCGCGAGGAAAGACCTCCATCGCGTCGTCGATGATGGGGGCGAGCTCCGGAACGACTTCAGCGATGTTTGCGCCGACGGTCGGCCGCCCCTCGGCTTCGGTCAGGGAAAGCTCCTCCGCCGAGACGTTGAGAATGGTGACGCGGCCTTTCGAGTCCACGCCGATGACGGCCGCCGGCACGCCGGCGAGCACGGCCTCCGTGAATTCGCGTCGCTCGTCGTTTAGACGGTTGGCGTCGATCAGCCGTCGCTGCTGCTGATCCAGTTCGGCAGTCATGCGGTTGAAAACATCGCCCAGCCGCGCGAGCTCGCCATGCGATCGATCGACCTGAACCTCGACGTCGAAGTTTCCGGCGGAAACCTGGTCCGTTGCGTCAATCAGGGTTCGGATCGGCGTCACGAGCCGGTCGGCGAAATCGAACCCGAACCAGATCGACGAGAGCAGCATGATTGTCGTCAGAAGCGCATACATCAACACAAATGCGCGCTGCAGCGCCGTCCGGAAGGCGTCGAACGCATCGTATTTGTTGATCAACGTCTGCGTTTCTTTCGGAAACTCCAGCGCAAAGGGATCAATGGGCCGCGTGACGTAAAGGAATGTGTCCGCGAAGGCGGTGAGCGCGCGCAGCGCCACAAAGCTTCGGCCCTCGTCGATCATCAGACAGAGCGGCTCGCCACGCCGCGCGTTCTCGAATTCGGATTGCGGTGGCGCGATCACTATGGCGGAGGCGTTTTCCGCCACATCGACCCGATCGATGATCTCCCCATTCGATTTGACCAGCGCCGCAACGGAGAAGCCGAGGAAATAGGCCCGCGAGGCGAAGACCTGATGGAAATAGGCGCGGTCCGAGGTGAACAGCATCCGGGCGCGGTCAAGGTCCGAGGCGGTGAGCTGGGCTTCCTGCAACAGGGCCTGACACTGGCTGGACTGGAACGCCTCGGCCGCCTTCGCCGTGTTGTGCACGAACATTTTGACGCTGGACATAAAGGTCGGATTCAGCGCCCGCTCCAGCGTGAGCGATCCTGCGATTGCGAGAAGGACGGCCGGAATCAGGGCGATAACAGCGAAAAAGCCGACAATCCGGACATGTAGCCGCGCCGCCGTCGCGCCGCGCCGCCACAGGCGATAGAGTCGCACCGCCTTGAGCACGACCATGACAAGAAGGACGGTGACAAGTGCGCCATTGATGAGGAAAAGCGCGATCATCCGTCCATCGGACGGCGACGTTCGGCCGAAACTCGAAACGAGCAGGAAGGTCGCCAGCGCGCAACCCGCCGCGCCAATCGCAATGACGGGTCCGATCCAGGCGCGCGGCGCGGGAACGTTCGCCGGGGGCGGTATCGCTGAGTCGTTTCCCGTCAGGGCCATCGGGCATCTATAGGCTGCGCTGCCAGTCGTGGCAACAAATCACGGCCACGAAACCGGGCGCGCCGAAAGCCCGCCAGGGATAGTCATCCGCCGCCGGCGATCACCTCGGCAGCCGCATCAGGCGGATGTCGAGGTCATTGACTTTCTTGCGCAGCGTATTCCGGTTGAGACCGAGCAACTCGGCCGCCTTGATCTGGTTTCCGCGCGTCGCGGCGAGCGCCGCCGAGATAAGGGGAATCTCGATCTCGCGCAGGACCCGATGATAAAGGCCGGGGGGCGGCAACTGGTCGCCGCAGTCGCGGAACATCTTGGCAAGATGCCGTTCGACCGATGTCGACAGCGTCTGGCCGCTTTCGGGGTCCGGGGTCGAGACGGCGCCGGGCGCCGGCGCCGAACGATCTGCGCCCATCGCCGACTGGCGCATCTCGTGGTTCAGTTCCGTCTCGACGAGCGAGTCGGCGATCAACTCCTGCGGGTGCAGGGCTGCGAGACGACGGATCAGATTTTCAAGCTCGCGGATATTTCCCGGCCAGCGATATTTCTTCATCCGGTCGAGCGCCGCCTGCTCGATATACTTCTGCGGCAAGCCTTCGCTGGCGGCCTGTTTGAAGAAGTGATGCACAAGATCGGGGATGTCCTCCGTGCGCTCGCGCAGGGGCGGCAGGCGCAGCGGCACGACATTAAGCCGAAAATAGAGATCCTCGCGAAACAACCCTTGCTGGATCAGGATGCGCAGATCCTTGTTGGTCGCGGCGATGATCCGCACATTGG
>CAZJAY010000297.1:0-2579 GCA_964543915.1 uncultured Methylocystis sp.
AGAGACCTACGTATTGCAGCCCCTGCATATGGCCGTGAATCTGGGCGACCGTGTCCATCGTGACGCTGACGACGATCAGCAGCGAGGTTCCGCCAAAGTAAAAAGGCAGATTCGCATAGGCGATCAATCCCTCGGGCAGGAGACAGATGACCGCGAGATAGAGCGCTCCGAGCACGGTGATCCGCATCAGAACTTCATCGATAAAGGCGGCGGTGCGCTCGCCGGGCCGAATGCCCGGAATAAAACCGCCATGCTTCTTGAGATTATCGGCGGTCTCCGTCGGGTTGAAGACAACGGCGGTGTAAAAAAAGGCGAAGAAAACGATCAGTCCGACGTAGGCGAGCATGTAGAGCGGCCGGCCGTGGCTGAAATAGGCGGACACCGACGCAAAAATGCTGTCAGACCCCTGGGTCTGGTAGAAATTCGCGATTGTCGTCGGCAGCAGGAGAAGCGAGGAAGCGAAAATCGGCGGAATAACGCCTGACGTATTGAGTTTGAGCGGCAGGAACGATGTCTGGCCTTCGTAGACACGATTGCCATGCTGACGCTTCGGATAGGTAATCAGAAGCCGACGCTGCGCACGTTCCATGAAGACGATGAAGGCGATGACGAGCAGCGACATTGCGATCACGCCGATAATGACGCCTGTCGAAATCGCGCCCTGACGACCGAGTTCAAGGGTCGAAACAACCGCCGAAGGCAATGCGGCGACGATACCGGCGAAAATAATGAGAGACGAGCCATTGCCGATGCCACGGGACGTGATCTGCTCTCCAAGCCACATCAGAAACATCGTGCCGCCGACGAGGGTGATGACCGTCGTAAGTCGGAAGAACAGACCGGGCTCGGTGACAACCCCCTGCTGACCCTCAAGCCCGATGGCCATTGCGTAGGCCTGGAAGGTCGCGAGCACCACGGTCAGATAGCGCGTGTACTGATTGAGAATCTTGCGACCCTGTTCGCCCTCTTTCTTGAGGGACTCAAGCGAAGGAAAAACGGAGGTGAGAAGCTGAACAATAATCGAGGCGGAGATATAGGGCATGATGTTCAGCGCGAAGATCGCGCGCCGCTGCACCGCGCCGCCGGCAAACATGTTCAATAATTCGAGCATACCCTTGGACTGCCCGAAAAAGCTTTTTGCAAATGCTTCCGGATCAATGCCGGGAAGCGGTATGTAGGTGCCCAACCGGTAAACAATCAGTGCGCCAAGCGTGAAATAGATACGCTTGCGAAGTTCCTCGGACTTGCCGAAGGCGGAGAGATTGACGTTGGCCGCGAGCTGCTCGGCTGCCGATGCCATGGAAAAACTCCCCTTGAACGCGCCGCTGTCCGGCCGCTTCGTTGTTCAACCGACTGGCGCGCTGACGCCCTGAGGCGGCCTCACGCTGCTCGGGAAATAGGGCGCGGCGACGGCCCTTCGAGCCGCCGCCGCGCAGAAGACACAGAATCAGGCCGAGGTCGCTTCACCCGCAAGAATGCGCACGGAGCCGCCCGCACCTTCGATGGCGGCGATGGCGCCCTTCGACGCCGCCGCGACTTCGACGGCGATTTTCGCCTTGATCTCGCCCTGACCAAGGATCTTGACGCCGTCGCGGGCGCGCGAAATCACGCCGGCCGCTATCAACGTGTCAACCGTGATCGGCGCAGACGAATCGAGCTTACCCGCGTCGATCGCCTGCTGAATGCGGCCAATATTGACCTCGTTATAGTCGGTCGAGAAGGGGTTATGAAAACCGCGCTTCGGCAGCCGGCGATGCAACGGCATCTGTCCGCCCTCGAAGCCCTTGATAGCGACGCCGGTGCGCGCCTTTTGACCCTTGACGCCGCGTCCGCCGGTCTTGCCCTTGCCGGAGCCGATGCCGCGCCCGACCCGAATCCGCTCTTTGCCGGAGCCCGGATTATCGGAAAGTTCGTTGAGTTTCATGGTCGCCCCCTCACTTCCCGTCGATAATTTTGACGAGATGCGCCACCTTGGCGATCATCCCGCGCACTGCGGGCGTGTCCTCGAGCTGGCGACGTCGTCCGATGTGGGTAAGCCCGAGGCCAACCAGAGTCCGGCGCTGACGTTCCGGGCGCCCGATGGCGCTGCCGGTCTGCTCGACGGTGATTTGCTTGCTCTTCGTCATGATGAGCCTCCCGTCACGCGTCGACAGCTTCGGCGTCGACGCCCTGACGGCGCGACTGCAAAGCTGACACTTTGAGGGACCGACGGGCGGCGACCGAGCGGGGCGAATCCTCGCGGCCAAGCGCGTCGAAGGTCGCGCGGATCTTGTTGTAGGGGTTGGAAGAGCCCTGGCTCTTCGCCACAACGTCATGCATCCCGAGCGTCTCGAAAACCGCACGCATCGGACCGCCGGCGATGATGCCGGTGCCGGCGGGCGCAGCGCGCAACACGACGCGCCCCGCGCCATGGCGACCATGAACGTCGTGATGCAGCGTGCGGCCTTCGCGCAGCGGGACGCGAATAAGCGAACGTTTCGCCGCTTCGGTCGCCTTGCGGATCGCCTCCGGCACTTCCCTGGCCTTGCCGTGACCGAAGCCGACGCGACCCTTCTGGTCGCCGACAACCTCGAGCGCGG
>CAZJAY010000298.1:0-2565 GCA_964543915.1 uncultured Methylocystis sp.
ATCGCCGTGGTACCGCGCACGCGGGCGATGTCGTCTTGGTATTTGAGCAAGGCGCCCAACGTGTCGTCGATCGTCGCGGGATCGAGCGCGATGCGGTCCAAGGCGACCAGCGCGTTGGTCCAGTCGAGGGTTTCGGCCACGCCGGGGAGTTTGAACAGCTCCTCCCCGCGCAGCTTCTGCACGAAGCCGACGACTTGGCGCGACAGCTTCTCGCCGACGCCGGGGCATTTGTTGCGCACGATTTCGAGTTCGCGCGCCGCGTCGGGGATAGATGGCGCATTGATCTTGCTGTCGAGCGTACATAGCGCGATGCGGTGGAGACCGATCTGGTGACGCGATACCGTTTCGCGCACGAGCGTGACAATGTCGGCCGCGGTCGCACCTTCCCGCAGGCCAATCCCTACTGCAAGACTTTCCCGGTTCATTGTTTGCTTCCGCACCATTGCGTAACGGTCATTCCCGGATCGAACCCATGGAAGCGCCCGACCGGACGCGCGCGCGCAACCTGAACCTGTAATAGCCGCCCGCCCTTTTCGCGATAGAATTGCGCGAGCACCTGTTGCGTTTCGATCGTTACCGCGTTCACGACAAGACGACCATGCGCAGGGAGCGCGCGCCAGGCCATCGACAGGGTTTCAGGCGTTGCGCCGCCGCCGACGAAGATTGCGTCGGGCGTTTCAAGTCCGGTCAGCGCGTCAGGAGCCGCGCCTGTCACGATCGTCAGATCCGGCGCGCCGAGCGCGAGCGCATTGCGCGCAATACGCGCTGAACGTGTCGCGTCGCGTTCGATGGCGATCGCGCGATTCGCCGGATCCGCAAGCATCCACTCAATCGCAATCGACCCGGAACCCGCGCCGATATCCCAGAGCAATTCCCCCTGTCGCGGTGCCAGCGCGGAAAGCGTCAACGCTCGTATTTCCGATTTCGTGAGTTGTCCGTCGTTCTCGAACCAGTCGTCGGGGAGTCCCGCAACGCGCGGGATGATCCTGGCATCGGGGCCGGCTGAAACCTCGATTCCGACTGTATTAAGCGGCGCGATGTCGTCGAAACAGAAATCTTTCGCCAGCGTGTCCCGCACGCGTTGCCTTGCCCCGCCAATATGTTCGAGGACGTAAATCCGAGAGTCGCCCATATCGGCTTGTGCAAGATACGCAGCGATACGCGCGGGCGTTGTTTCATCCCAGGACAGCACGATGAGGCGTCGTCCCGGCTGAAGTTGCGGGAGGAGCCGCTCGAAAGCGCGTCCATGCAGCGATAGCAGTGCGCACGACTGCTGGCTCCATTTAAGCTGTGCCGCCGCGAGCGAAAAAGCGGAAGGAGCCGGGACGCAAAATATCTCCTCGCGTGACACATGTCGCGAGAGCAGTTCGCCGACCCCGAAGAAAAAAGGATCGCCGGATGCCAGCACAACGACGGGCCGGCCGCGCATGGCGAGGATCCGGTGCAATGCATCCGTCATTGGCGACGGCCACACCATTTTTTCGCCGGCCCAATCGCCAATCAACGCAAGATGCCGGTTGCCGCCAACAATCAGCTCGGCTTCCCCGAGCAGCGCATGCGCGTTTGAGGGCAGCATTGAGGCGCCGCCATCCCCAACGCCGATGATCGAGAGCCACGGCGACATTGTCATAATGCCGACCGCCGGCTGTAGACCCAGTCTTGCCCCTGCGGGCGGCTGATGCGGCGCGTGCCGCTGGCGCCGATCAGGACAAGAGTCGACATATCGATACGGTTCACGTCAACTTTGTCGAGCGTGGCGAGTATCAATTCTTCATTTTCGCGTCCAACTGATTTTGCGAGACCCACAAAGCGGTCCGGCGGCAACAGGCCGCGCAGCAATGCGAAAGCGTCATGAATGCGCGCAGGGCGCGCGCGTGACGCCGGGTTATAAAGGGCGATGATGAAATCGCCGCGCGCCGCATGTTCCAGCCGCGACTCGATCAGCGACCAGGGTTTGAGATTGTCCGAAAGAGAAATCGCGCAGAAATCATGCCCGAGCGGCGCGCCCAGCCGTGCGGCGGCTGCGTGCATCGCCGAGATGCCGGGAACGACGCGAATATCGAGATCGCGCCATTCATTTGGCCCATCTTCAATCGCCTCAAAAACCGCAGCAGCCATGGCGAAGACCCCGGGATCGCCCCCCGAAACCACAGCGACGCTATGACCCGCCGCTGCACGCGTCAGCGCCTCGCGGGCCCGTTCGATTTCGACGCGATTATCGCTTGCGCGCCGTGATTGACCTACGCGCGCCGGAACACGGTCGACATAGGGGGCATAGCCGATAATGTCATCTGCGGCGTCGAGCGCCTCGCGCGCATCCTGCGTAAGCCAGCGGGAGTCGGCGGGACCGAGCCCGACGATAGAAAGATTGCCACTCGCCGCGCTCATGGTCTTCGGCCTCTGCCGGGCGACAGGACCATTGAAAAATAGGGCGCCTCATCATCAACTTTCTTAGAAAGCGGCATGATTTTTTCGCCGCTCATCGTGCCACGCTCGACATAGACAGCCGCCTCGTCGAGCCCGGCGCGCGCCATCGCGCGACGCACTGTTGCGAAAATGCCGCCA
>CAZJAY010000299.1:0-2544 GCA_964543915.1 uncultured Methylocystis sp.
GCTGTAACCGGGGCCCACGGTTGAGCTGGCGCCGCGCGATCGCTCGCGCAAATCTCTCGACCGCGTTTCGCGAATTCAGGCTTTCAGCGATTCTGCATCCCGATAACTTTCGGTGCGCAGGCTTATTGTATCCGCGCCCCGAAAAAGCCGCCTGTCGCGCTGGACGGGATATGCTGCGCCATCAGCGCATGCCAGACCCGCCGGACGAAATTGATGGAAGCGATATTGCGCCAGTTTTTATTCGCCTTTCCAGGGGGGCGGCGTATAAAAGGAAAACGAAAGGAAAAGGGTAATGGCGTCAAAGCGTTTTCCGATCATCTGTCGAATCGCGTTCGGGTTCATGTTGCTTCCGCTCCAGCCGTGCCTTGCTGAAACGACAATTCGTTTCAGTCCGACGGCTCCGAAAAAGTTGCTGGAGGAAATCTATAATAACGCCCTGATCGGCAATGATCGCCTCTCTGATATTGAGAATTATATGTCATGGGGCCTCAAAAGCGATTACAAAAGCGCGCTGAAAGCCGTCAGGAAAGGCGCGCGTTGCGATATTCCGAGGATCCTGTCCAATGGTGTTTTTTCGGGTAAGCTGAAGGGCTTTAAAGTTGAGCAGGACGCGCAGAAAGATGGAAAAACCGCATTTAATGTGATGCTGGATGTTGGAGCCAGCGATGTTCCACCCGTCGGTTCCCTGAAACAATTTGACCCGAAAGTTTTCTCCGTCGTACGTTTTACGCTCGTTCGACGTTTTATAAACTGGAAGATCGACAACATTGAAGCGAGAAAGCCTGATCTCGACCACATTGCAAGCGGCGTGAACTACATTCCGCTGGATCTCAGGGAAATACTGAAATCATGCGCCGCCAGACCCGCGACATCGGCTATTCGTCAGGAGCCGTCCGCCACCCGTTGAGCGCTTCGCAAATGGAGCCTCACAGCTTCACGGCGCTCTGTCCTGTCAGGCGGCGGGGGCGGCCGCGTCAGATTGCCGCTCCGGCGGGCCGCGCAACGTCAGACTTGTCGCGTCATGCGCGTCTCGCATTTCTTGCTTAATGCCATGGCGCTGACGAGCGCTGACGGTTCCGCCACAACGGGCCGGGAAGATGATGGGGGCCGCGTCCAATGACCCGCAGGCTCACGCCGGGTCGCGCCATACGGGTCGCAACCGGGCGATGGGGGGCGTGAATGACGAAGGGCTCCCGACGATCCTCGACATTGATGGCCGTAATGCGCTGGTCCGGCCGTCATTTCGCGTTTCCGGATCGGGAGGGGGGCGTCGCGGCGGCGGCGAAAACGATCGGAGCCCTGAGGGCGAGCCTGTTTATCTTCATTGGCCAGAAGCGCAGCGATATGACGGATCGCCGCGTTGACGATTCCGGTCTGGCGATCCGGGGTGATTGGTCTGATCATCGGCGGCTTGGGCGGGCGGATCCCGCCATGATGATTGCCGCATTCTGATTCGCATGCGACAGGCTAATGACGGATATCACGGCCGCGGTTCGTTTGAGACGCCCGGTTCTGTTCCGACGCGCCGCAAGCGCATGGGCCGGGGCCCCCGATTGATTGTGTTGCGGCTTTTCTCATCGCGCGCGCCGATCGCGCGCCGCCTGGACGTCTCATGGCTGAAATCATTCCCTTCAATCGTCCCTATATGACAGGTGAGGAACTGCGCTGTATCGCGCAGGCGCACGCAAATGCGCATTTGTCCGGCGACGGCGCGTTTACCAAACTGTGTCAGTCATGGATCGAGCAGAGGACGGGTGCGCCACGGGCGCTGTTGACCCATTCCTGCACGGCTGCGCTTGAAATGGCGGCCCTGCTTCTGAATGCGGGGCAGGGCGACGAAATTATCATGCCGGCCTACACATTCGCCTCGACGGCGAACGCCTTTGTGTTGCGTGGCGGCGCGCCTGTTTTTGTCGATATCAGGGAAGATACATTAAACATTGACGAGAATTTGATTGAGGCGGCGATCACGCCAAAGACGCGCGCGATTGTTGCGGTTCATTATGCGGGCGTCGCCTGCGACATGGACCGCATTCTGGAGATCGCAAAAAAACATCAATTGAAGGTGGTTGAGGACGCCGCGCAGGGCATGATGTCTGACTATAAAGGTCGGCCGTTGGGGACGATTGGCGACCTCGGCGCGTATAGTTTTCATGAGACGAAGAACATCATATCGGGGGAGGGGGGCGCGCTTCTCGTCAATGACGCGCGCCTGATGGCGCGCGCCGAAATTATCAGGGAAAAGGGCACGAATCGCAGTCAGCTGTTTCGTGGCGAGGTTGATAAATACACCTGGCAGGATGTGGGATCGTCCTGTCTTCCGGGCGAAGTCACGGCGGCGTTTTTGTGGGCGCAATTGCAAGAGGCGGACCGGATAACGCGGGAGCGTTTGAGGATATGGGCGCGCTATCATCTTTTGTTGCAGGATGTCGAGGCGCGGGGGCTGGTTCGCCGGCCGATTGTGCCGGCCGGATGCCTGCACAATGCGCATATGTATTATGTTCTGGCGCCGTCCCATGAGGCGCGGGAAGCTGCGTTATCGAA
>CAZJAY010000300.1:0-2533 GCA_964543915.1 uncultured Methylocystis sp.
CTGATGAGAGGAGTCGAGCAGTATCGCGCCGCCCATGGAATGGGGGAGCGCATAACATGGTTGCGGCAGCTCCGGCATCACCTGCGTTATAAAATGAATCAAATCCTTCTGATAATTTGAAAAATCGTCGACATGTCCCTTGCGGGGATCGTCCAGCTCCCGTTCTGATCCCCCCTGACCACGCCAATCAAAGGTTGCTACGTCGAAACCGCGCGCCCGCAGGGCGTCCACCGTCTCGAAATATTTCTCGATGAACTCGCTGTGACCCTGAAGAAGGGCGACCGCGCCGCGCGCGCGTCCCGCTCATCGGAAGATCGCAGCGCGCAGTAGTCGCCCATCCGCCGTTCCAATCTCGACGACCTCATCGCCGTCGGGGATCGGATTGTCCGGCGTGGAGATCAGTTCAGGCATTATCCCTCTCTC
Source organism: uncultured Methylocystis sp. (assembly GCA_964543915.1). Taxonomy (GTDB): domain Bacteria; phylum Pseudomonadota; class Alphaproteobacteria; order Rhizobiales; family Beijerinckiaceae; genus Methylocystis. The sequence continues at coordinate 424 of CAZJAY010000300.1, forward strand.
GTGATTTCGGACGGCGACGGCGTTTCCCGGTTCGCGCCGCTGAGTTGGCGTAGCTCACAGCCATGCGCGTGGGCTCTTGAAAGGCGAGGAACGGCTCCCCAATTCGACAAACGCGCGGGCCGAAACGGACGCGCAAACAGAGGCGCGGCGCGGTTACGCAGCGCGCCGCATGTCGCTTCAACAGGAGGATATGTCATGCGTCAATTCGATCTTTCGCCGCTCTATCGCCAGACCGTCGGTTTCGATCGCCTTTTCAATCTTCTCGATCAGGCGGGCGGATACGATGGCGCGTCGAGCTATCCCCCATACAACATAGAGCGAACGGGCGAGAACGCCTATCGCGTGACGCTCGCCGTCGCTGGTTTCTCGCGCGCCGAACTGGCGGTCGAAAGCAAGGAGAACACGCTTTCGGTTCGCGGCTCGAAAGAGCCGGCCGAGGTCGTCGAAGGCCGTGAGGTGCTCCATCAGGGGATCGCGGCGCGCGCGTTCGAACGCCGCTTCCAACTCGCGGATCACGTCGTTGTGACCGGCGCCAGCCTCGAAAACGGGCTTTTGCATGTCGATCTTGTCCGCGAATTGCCGGAGGCGCAGAAGCCGCGCCGGATCGACATCGGCGTCGGGGCGCCGACCGCGACTGTGGTCGAATCCCGGGCCGCCTGATCGTCGGTCTCGTTGGTTCGGAGAGGCGCCCGGCGGGCGCCTCTTTTTTTGGCTTACGCAGACGGTCGCTCCCCTGTCGACAAGGCGGAAGGCCCGCAACGATAGCCTGTCGGTCGCGGCCTCGCGGGCAGCGGCGCCGGCTCGGGGTTGCAGCCGGCCCAACCGCGGGCGACGGCTTCATGTCTGGGCCCTGCGGCGCCGCTCGCACGCCGGCTTTCAGGGACGTAGCGCCGAAAATCGACGCCGGTCGTTCAAACAAGCGGCCACTTCCATAATCAAGACCTTGCTTGTAAGCTGGCCTTAATTCTGGCACGATCCGGCGTGGTTTGCGTCAGTTATGCTGACCTTTCGTCGGTATCCCCCTCAGACGTCGACTTTTGGCGGCGTCCGGGGTTGATGCGGCGGGATCTGGAACAGCGCGGGAAAAATCCCATGGCGCGCGTTTTGCGTGACGCGCTGCGCGCGCCCGCCGAAATGGCGTCGGTCGCATAACCGGGGAAAATGACGGCGGGACGACGACGCGTGGAACGCGCCGCCGGTGGGAGATTTGGCAATGACGAAGGTCGCGATGGAAAAGGCGGAGCAGGCGTTGTCGGCCGCCGGGGAAACGGCGGCGATCGGCCGCGACCCGCTTCTGCCGGGAGCTACTGGGCTTTACGATCCGTCGTTGGAGCATGACTCCTGCGGTGTCGGCTTCGTCGCGAATATGCACAATGAAAAGTCCCACGCCATTGTCGAGATGGGACTACAGATTCTCCTCAACCTTGATCATCGCGGTGCGGTGGGCGCAGACCCCAAGCTCGGTGATGGCTGCGGGATTCTTGTGCAGATTCCACACGGATTTTTCCGGGATGTCTGCGCCGATATCGGCATCGCGCTGCCGGCTGCCGGCGAATATGCGATTGGTCAATTCTTTATGCCGCGCGATCCGGAGATCCGCGCGCGGTCGCGCGAGCTGATCGAAGCCTCGATGCGGGAAGAGGGCCTCGTCGTTCTCGGCTGGCGTGATCTGCCGGTCGATTCCTCTGATCTCGGCGACGCCGTTCGGGCTGTAGAACCGTTTCACGCGCAACTGTTCGTTGGTCGCGGACCGGCTGTAATGGACAGCGACGACTTCGAGCGCAGGGTCTATCTGGGCAGGAAAGCCGCTTCGACGGAAATTTACAAACTGGGACCGGGCGGCCGGGAGTTCTACTCGGTCTCGGTTTCGTCGCGCACCATCGTCTACAAGGGCATGGTGCTCGTTTCTCAGCTCGGTGAATATTTTCTCGACCTGAAAGACCCGCGTTTCGTTTCCGCGCTGGCGCTGGTGCATCAGCGCTTCGCGACAAACACCTTCCCGTCCTGGCGTCTGGCGCATCCCTACCGATTCGTCGCCCATAACGGCGAAATCAAAGTTTTCCGCGCAACAGGCCGCGTCCCCGCGAAGCGTTTGACAAACCGTGGACGG
>CAZJAY010000301.1:0-2528 GCA_964543915.1 uncultured Methylocystis sp.
TTTTTCCGCACCTGCCGGCGCAACCACGCTTGCTGATTGTCTGTGGCGGCGGCGCACGCAATCCAATTCTGGTGCGCGAACTTGTGACCCGTCTGCCCTGCCGCGTGACAACCGCGGACGCGGTGGGCTGGTCGGCCGACGCCATGGAGGCGCAGGCCTTCGCCTATCTTGCGGTGCGGGCGGCGTCGGGCCGTCCCTTCACGTTTCCGACAACGACGGGCGCGCCGCAGGCGATGTCCGGCGGCCGGATCGCACGCGCCCCGTGTCGTGACAGCGCTACTGCGCCCTGACGGTCGGCGCGATCAGTCGCCGCGCGCGGGGATCGCAATACGTGGCGGGTTGCCGAGGCGACGATCGAGATAGGCGTCGACCTGGGCGATCAACGGCTCGACCCGGTTCTCGAAGAAGTGATTGGCGCCTTCGACGACCGCGTGCTCGATCACGATTCCCTTCTGGGTCTTGAGCTTCTCGATCAGCGGCGTGACCTCCTTCAGCGGCGCGACCCGGTCCAGGTCGCCGTGAACAAAGAGGCCAGACGAAGGGCAGGGCGCAAGGAAGGAGAAGTCGAACCGGTTCGCCGGCGGCGCCACCGAAACAAAACCCTCGATTTCCGGGCGACGCATCAGCAGCTGCATGCCGATCCATGAACCGAAGGAAACGCCCGCGATCCAGCAGGCGCGCGCCTCGGGGTTGACGGATTGCGCCCAGTCGAGCGCCGCTGCGGCGTCGGACAATTCACCCGACCCATGGTCGAAATTGCCCTGGGAGCGGCCAACACCGCGAAAATTGAAGCGTAAAACCGAAAATCCGCGCTCGGCGAAGGCATAATAAAGATGGTACACGATCTGGTTGTTCATCGTTCCGCCGAATTGCGGATGGGGATGAAGAACGATTGCCAGCGGCGCGCCGCGCGTGGCGGACTGATGAAAACGGCCTTCGAGCCGGCCTGCCGGGCCGGTAAAGATAACTTCGGGCATTTCCGTCCCTTGTAAAAGAAGCAGGGCCGGGTTGTAGCACGCCCGGCCCCGTCAATTGCAAGGAATTTCCCCGCTGCACTCCCGTCCGCTCAGAGGACGACGCCCGCGACCACATGCGCATGGGCGAGACCGACGCCCACGATGACGAAAACGGCGGCGCCGATCAGGGTTCCAATGAGTTTGGTCATTTTGCGCTCTCCTCATCCCGCATCTGTTTCATGCAGTAAGAGGTAGGGCGTTTGCGCATCGGACGATGTGTGATGGCGCACGTGTCGCGCGCAATCACCAGTAGGGAGCAGCCGGCGCATCGGCCCGTATCTCGGCGAGCCGCGCGCGCGTCGCCGGCGTCGTCTCTCCCGGCAAATCGTCGATGGGGAAGAAATCCGCCTCAAGGATTTCATGGTCCGGGAGCCGGGGGCCGTCGTAATCGAAGTCGCGAACGATGAAGAGGGCGACATGATCGCGCCGGGAGGCGCGACGGTTCAGATAAACGCCGCGGAGGGTCGCCGCCCCCGTCAGCCGCACGCCGCATTCTTCCGCCAGCTCGCGCGCGAGGGCCTCGGCGAGCGTTTCGCCAGGTTCGACGCCGCCGCCAGGCAGATAGAAACCCGGTACATAGCTGTGCCGCACAAGCATGACGCGATTGTCGGCATCAAGCACGACACCGCGCACGCCCAATGTCATGGGCCGCTGGAACAGCGCGCCGAAGGTGATCAGCCGATGCACAATCCGCGCGCGCCGTGACGGGCGAGGCGATGGCGCTTCAGGGACGCGACCGGAAGGATTCGTCATCGATCGACTATGGCGAATACGGCTCCGGGGCGCTAGTAATCCAGCGCCAGACCGGGAAAATCCAGTGACCTTTCTCCTCGCCCATCTTTCCGACGCACATATCGGCCCGATTCCCCGGCCTAACCTCGCGGAGCTGCTCGGTAAGCGGGTGACGGGTTATGTAAACTGGCTCTACAAGCGCGCCGATCAGCACGATATGGGCGTCCTTGGCCGCATCGTCGCCGATATGAAAGCCCACGCCGCCGATCATGTGCTGATGACCGGCGACATAGTGAACATCGGCCTGCCGGCGGAGATTGCGCTCGCGCGGGACTGGCTTGCATCGCTGGGGCCGACGGAGGCCGTGAGTTTCACGCCGGGCAACCACGACGCCTATGTCGCGGATGCGACGCAGATCGTCGCCGACGCCTTTGCGCCCTGGATGGCGAGTGAGCCGCCAGGCGGCAGTGGGCGCGGCGGCTTTCCCTCTCTGCGCAGACGGGGCGGCCTCGCCCTGATCGGGCTTGATTCCGGCGTGCCGACCGCTCCTTTTGTCGCTTCCGGCGAACTTGGCGCCGCTCAGCGTGGCGCACTTGCGGAGCTTCTGGAAACCACCCGGCGGGAAGGGCTTACGCGGGTCATCTTCCTTCATCATCCGCCCCATGTCGGCGGCGCGCGGATCCTGCGCGGCCTGGATGACGCCGCCGAATTCGAGACGATCATTACGCGCCATGGAGCCGAGCTGATTGTGCATGGCCACAATCACCGCCCGAGCCTCGC
>CAZJAY010000302.1:0-2490 GCA_964543915.1 uncultured Methylocystis sp.
CGTCGCCCAGACGCATGTCGATGATCGCGAAGGCCGGCGCCGCCCCATCCAGCGCCGAAAGGCCCTCGGCGACGGTTTCACAGGGCGTCACGGTAAAACCGCGCGCTTCGAATGCGCGCGTCAGTCGCGACAGAAATGGACGATCGTCGTCGAGAATGAGCAGCGAGCGATCAGCAGGCGGCGCCGGAACCGTTGCCGCATCCGTGTCGTCTTCCGGTGTCGCCTGCGCGTCCGCGCTCCTGATGTCGTGTTCCGATTGCGACATAACCTTTGGCCCATCGTTTCAGAACAGGATCGCCGTATGCCGGCTCAATTGAGGTCATCGCATCGAGGGACTCCGCGTTTCGCCTTCCTTGCCCCTTGACCGCTTCGTCCATGATTCCATGCGCGTGCCTCGCGCGCTAGGGGTCAGGCGCCGCCCGGGAGCCGCGCGCCCGGGGCGACCTCGATCGTCGCGCGCGGCCAGGTGAGGCGGACCACGGCGCCTGTACGCGGCGGCGAGACATTCATCGCCTCGACGATGGCGCCAGAGCGTTCGAGGAGGGTTTTCGCGATGAACAGGCCGAGGCCCAGGCCGGATTCTGCGTCGTTTTTTGTGCGTCGCCCCGTCGGCCGTCCCCGCAGATAGGGATCGCCGAGGCGCGTGAGCACGTCGGGCGCGAAGCCTGGTCCGTCATCCTCGATTGTCACGACCACGATGATGCTGATCCACATGGCGTCTATTCTGACCCGCGACTCAGCGAAGTCCATCGCATTTTCGATCAGATTCCCCATCCCGAAAATAATGCCTGGATTGCGCAGCAAAACGGGAGGTGTGCCGGAGCCGCGCTTCGTCACCTCAAGCGCAAGATCAAAATCGCGATGTGGACCAACGACTTCCTCGATCAGCGTTTCGATCGAGAGAAGATTCATCACGCCGCCCTCGTCGGCGGAGTTGAGGGAACTGAGCTTGCCCAGAATTTCCCGGCATCGTCCGGTCTCCTGGGCCAGCAGCGCGAGATCGTCGCTCTGCGCTGGCGCGCCCTGCGCCGCCGCCTTCTGCATCTCGCGCACAATCAGCGTGATCGTCGCGAGTGGCGTGCCCAGCTCATGCGCCGCGGCGGCCGCCAGCCCATCGAGTTGCGAAAGATGCTGTTCCCGCGCAAGCACGAGTTCCGTCGCCGCCAGCGCTGTTTCGAGCAACCGGCCCTCTTCCGCCACGCGGGTCGCGTAGGTGGCGATGAAGGCCGCGCTCAGACCGAGCGCGGCGAGGATGCTGACCCGATAGAGGGCCGGAAAGGTAAGATTTTGATTGTCGTACCACGGCAAAGGCAAATATTCGACGAAGAGAAAGGTTGCGACGGCCATCATTGAGATGCCGAGGAGGAGCGTGAGATTGCGCGGCAACGAAACCGCCGAGATCGTCACAGGCGCCACGAATAACATGGCGAAGCCATTTGTCAGGCCGCCCGTGAGATAAAGCAGGAAGCCCAACTGGATGTTGTCGTAGCCAAGCAGCAGCGCGGCCTCAATGTCGCCGAGCCGGAAACTGCGCGACGTGCCAAAGCGCAGGCCAATGTTCATTGTCGCCGAGGCGATGATGAAAACGAAGCACAGGCCGACCGGAAAGTCGAAGCCAAGGAAAAAATAGACGAAAACGAGTGCGGCCGTTTGTCCCGCGATCGCGATCCAGCGCAGGAAAATCAGCGTGTCGAGGCGCAGTCGCCTTGTATCATGCGCAAAGGGTAATCCGATGACGCTCATGGGCTGTGCTCCCCCGCGAGAAATCGCTGACCGCGCAGGTCAGAGCCCGACGCCGCGCGCGGCGCGCCAGAGCCGCCATTGCCGGCGCAGGGTCGACGGCGAAGCCGTCGTCGATGCGTCATCGTAGCCGCTTCGCGCCATTAGCTCCAGATAAAGCGGCACGGTGGCCGCCGGCAAAAGCGCCGCCGCGCCGGCAGGGCGTTCGCCTGCGGCGACGCGCGCGGAGTCGAACGCGGCCCCGGCCGCGGCGGCGATCGCCGCCCGCGCGTGACGTCGCGCCGCCGCCGGATCGGCGCCTGCAACAAGGGAGGCGGGCAGAAATGCGGGCGAAGGATCGCGCAGCGCCCGCGTGAAGCCGAGCGCGCGGCCGGCCTCAATAAACGCGGGCGCGTCGCCTCCGCCAAGCATGCGCGCCGCCCAGAGCATTGGATTTGTCGATGTCAGCCGGCAATACGCTTCAAGCGCCGCCATATCCGGCATGGGATCGTCGTAGAGGTCGAAGATATGGGCTTCGACCAATGCGACGCATTCGTCACGCGGGAGGTCGAAGCGATCCAGCGCCGCGAGCAGGGCGCCCGCCACGGGATGGGCGCGGGCGTCGTCATTGCCGGCGTGTATCGCATCGGCCCACCAGCGCAGGCGCATTTCGCCGAGCAGGGGCTGGCTCACCCGCGCCCGCACGTCGAGCGCCTCGACAACGAAGGCGTAGACAGCCAGCACGAATGGCCGCGTATCGGCCGGCGCGAA
>CAZJAY010000303.1:0-1059 GCA_964543915.1 uncultured Methylocystis sp.
GATGCGGAGGCGATCGCCCGCGCCGAGGGGGTTGGCCTTTGGGCCGTCCCCACCCTGCGGCCCGTGATCGTTCCGTCGGAAGCCGGGGACGCGCTCGCACGGCGGCGCGGCATGACGATCGTAGAGGGCGTCATTCGTTCGACAGGCGCGACAGCCGGGGCCTTCTATCTCAACTTCGGCGGCGGGAAGGGCAGGGAATTCTCGGTCGTAATTTCGCGCCGTATCTCCTATAAAAATTTTCCATCGGGATTCGATCCAGCGCATTTCGTCGGGCGCAGGGTGCGCGTGCGAGGGCTTATTGAGACAGGTTTCGGACCGCGCCTGGAGATTGCCTACCCGGAGGAAATCGAAACGGTCGAGCAACCATGAGGCGAACTCGGTGCGCGGGCTCGTGGTTCTGGCTGGCGCGCTTCTGCTGGGTTCCTGCGCCGAGCTCGAACGTCAGGGCCAGCTCTTCTCACAGCCGGCCGGCGAGGTCGTCGTCGCGCCTGCATCCCCCGCCACCGAAAACCGGAGCTCGGTTCAGCATAACGAACTGGTCGCCCAGTTCGGCGGCGAGTATCGGTGGCCGGCGGCCGAACATTATCTCAACGGCATTCTCGATCGCCTCGCCAGCACAGCCGAAATCCCGGGACAGGCGGCCTATCGGGTCACCATCCTCAACACACCCGTTGTTAACGCCTTCGCCCTGCCTTCCGGCAATCTGTATGTGACGCGGGGTCTGCTCGCGCTCGCGACGGACGCGTCGGAGGCGGCCGCCGTCATGGCGCATGAAATTTCCCACGTCACATTGCGTCACAGCGCGCTGCGCGCGGAGCGAGAGCGGGAGGCGGCGCTCATTTCCAAGGCGGCTTCCGTGATCCAGAACCGGCACAAGGGCGAGGAGGTCCGCTCAAATCAGAGGCTGTCAGTGGCGAGCTTCTCGCGGCAGCAGGAGATCGACGCCGATCTCGCCGGCCTGAAAGCCATCGCCCGGGCCGGCTTTGACCCCTACGGCGCCTCGCGGTTTCTGACGGCGCTCGGCCGCTCCGCCGAATTGCGCGCCGGGCTATACAGGGA
>CAZJAY010000303.1:1069-2481 GCA_964543915.1 uncultured Methylocystis sp.
CGACTTTGATATTATGTCGACACATCCGTCGACGCCCGAACGCGTGACCCGCGCCATCGCGGCGGCGCGCGAGATCGGTGCGCCCGGGATCGGCGCGCGCGACCGCGATGGCTATCTGGCCGCCATCGACGGCATCGCTTTCGGCGACGATCCGCGTGAAGGCTATGTGCGCGACCGGAATTTCACCCATCCCCGACTCGGCTTCGCCTTTTCTGCCCCGGAAGGCTTTCTGCTCGAAAACTCCAGCGAAGCGGTTTTTGGCGTGCGACAGTCGGACAATGAGGCGTTGCGTCTCGATAGCGTAAAAAATCCTTCCCCCAATCTGGAGTCCTATCTCGAGTCCGGTTGGGTCGACGGACTCCTGCCATCCTCCGTGCGACGCACCGAAATCAATGGGTTCTCGGCGGTTACGGCGGTCGCGCGCGCCGGCGAATGGAATTTCCGGCTCGCGGTGATCCAGAACGGCGACAGAATGTACCGGATCATCTTCGCGGCCCGGGCTTTGACCAACGCGGCAGACAAGGAGTTTCTGGAGTCGATCGGGACATTCCGGCGCTTGTCGGCGGAGGAAGCCGGAGAAAATCACGCGCCAAGGATCGCGCTCGTCCGCGCCGGACAGGGCGACTCGGTTCAGGGTCTTGCGGCCCGGATGGCGACGGCGAACCGCCCCCTCGAATATTTCCGCTTGCTCAACGGCCTCGAGGCGGACGACGCGTTGACGCCAGGCGAACATTACAAAATCGTAATGGATTAATTTTTCGGCATCGGGAACATGACCTCATTCCCGCGTGTTTGATCCGCAAGAGGGTAAACAGGACGCGCACGGACGGCGCATGCCAGCTGGCATGACACGCTTACCGTTCTGCGCTTTGGGGAACGAACCATGGCGTATCTTCCGGGATTGGGTCGCGAACTGGTGAGAGCGGCGGCGAACGCGCCGTTCCTCGAGCGGGAAGAGGAAAAACTCCTCGCTATTGCGTGGCGTGACCACGGCGATCGTCACGCGCTTCACAAGCTGACGTCAGCGCATATGCGGCTTGTGATCGCGATTGCAGCGAAAATTCGTCATTATGGCCTCGCACTTTCGGATCTGGTGCAGGAAGGCCATGTCGGCCTCCTTGAGGCGGCGGCCCGTGTCGCACCGGAGCGGGATGTCCGGTTTTCCACCTACGCAACATGGTGGATTCGCGCAACGATACAGGATTATGTCCTGAGAAACTGGTCTATCGTAAGGGGCGGCACCAGTTCTAGCCATAAGGCGCAGATATTCAACCATCGGCGCCTCAGCGCGCGTCTTGCCCGTGACCCGGGCACGTCCTCTCCGGCGGATGCGCATGAGGCGATTTCGAAAGCGCTGTGCGTCTCGCGCGCCGACGTTGAAACCATGGACGCGCGCCTGTCCGGCTCTGATG
>CAZJAY010000304.1:0-2474 GCA_964543915.1 uncultured Methylocystis sp.
CCAGATGCCCGCGCCGAGTCCGTAGAGCGTGTCGTTGGCCATGGCGAGCGCGTCTTCGTCGTCGCGGAAGGTGGTGACGGAAACAACCGGACCAAAGATCTCTTCCTGAAAAACCCGCATACGGTTATGGCCGCGCAGCACCGTTGGCTGCACGAAAAACCCGCCCGCAAGAGGACCAGACAATGTATTGCGCGCGCCGCCAGCCAATACTTCCGCGCCCTCCTGCCGGCCGATGTCGATATAGCTGAGGATTTTCTCCATCTGCTCGGACGAAGCCTGGGCGCCGATCATTGTTTCCGGATCAAGCGGATCGCCCTGTCGGATCGCCGCGACTCGCGCGAGCGCGCGCGTCATGAAACGATCGTAGATTTTTTCGTGAATGAGCGCGCGACTGGGGCAGGTGCAGACCTCGCCCTGATTGAGCGCAAACATGACAAAACCCTCAATCGCCTTGTCGAAGAAATCATCGTCGTCGCGCGCCACATCTTCAAAAAAGATGTTGGGCGATTTGCCGCCCAGTTCAAGCGTGACGGGAATGAGGGTCTGACTGGCGTATTGCATGATCAGACGACCAGTCGTCGTCTCGCCCGTAAAGGCGATTTTGGCGATGCGGCTGGAAGAAGCGAGCGGTTTGCCCGCTTCGAGGCCGAAGCCGTTCACGATGTTCAGAACACCCCTCGGCAAGAGATCAGCAATCAGTTCGGCCCAGACAAGTATGCTCGCCGGCGTCTGTTCGGCGGGCTTGAGCACCACGCAATTGCCGGCGGCGAGCGCTGGCGCCAGTTTCCAGGCGGCCATCAGGATCGGGAAATTCCACGGGATAATCTGCCCGACAACGCCGAGCGGCTCATGAAAGTGATAGGCGACCATGTCGCTGTCGATTTCCGAGAGCGCGCCTTCCTGCGCGCGGATAACGCCGGCGAAATAACGGAAATGGTCGATCGCGAGCGGGATATCCGCCGCCATGGTCTCGCGGATCGGCTTGCCGTTATCCCACGTCTCGGCCGTCGCGAGCAGCGCGAGATTTTCCTCCATCCGGTCGGCGATCCGATTCAGCAGCCGGGCGCGTTCGGCGACGCTCGTCTTCGCCCAGCCGTCTTTCGCCGCATGGGCCGCATCAAGCGCCGCTTCGATATCGTCCTTGTCGGAACGCGCGACCGCGCAGATTTTCGCGCCCGTGATCGGCGAGATATTGTCGAATGTGCGTCCCGATCTGGCCGCCGCCCAGCCGCCATCTATGAAGTTGCCGTAGAGCGGCTTGAACGGCGGATGGCTGGCGGCGAAAGTCTCGTGCCTCGTCATGACGTTTCCTCGCGGTCTGTTGATCGGCGCGACGTGCGCCGGCGATCGTCTCGCCGGGTCCGGCGCGAGAAGCGCGGACGAGGAAATACTAGTGCGTTTACGCGGAAAAGTTTACCGCCATGCGCGTAGAGAGCACGCGCAGCGCGCGCCGGCGGCGTCAGGGCGTCAGACACGCCTTCGCCAGCGCCTGAACGGCGCGCGCCCGATGTGAGAGCGCGCGTGAACCATCCCCCGGCAGCGCATGTTTTTCGGCCGACATCATCTCGCCGAAGGTCTTGTCCAGCTCGTCGGGCCTGAAAATCGGATCGTAGCCAAATCCCTTGTTGCCGCGCGGCGGAAAGACGAGTTCGCCATCCACGCGACCCTCAAACTCCTCGATATGTCCGTCAGGCCACACGACAGCATGGGCGCAGGTGAAGTTGGCGAGATAGGGGGGCGTTGCGCCGCGCGCGATAAGTTCGCGTCGCACTCTTTCGCAGGCGGCGACAAAATCGCGCGGTTCGCCGGCCCAGCGCGCCGAATAGACGCCCGGGGCGCCGTCAAGCGCATCGACGCAGAGACCCGAGTCGTCCGCGAAGGCGGGAAGGTTAGCGGCCATGGCCGCGGCGCGCGCTTTCAGCGCAGCATTGCCGCAAAAAGTCGTTTCGGTCTCTTCCGGCTCCGGCAGGCCAAGATAGCCGGCGGAAACCGCATCGACTCCGTGCGGCGCCAGCAATTGCTGCAACTCCCACAACTTGCCGGCGTTATGGGTGGCGACGACAAGCCGTCCGACGATTTTACGATGCGTCATGCCGCCAGCGCCGCTTTCTGAAGTGCGACGAGATCGGCGACGCCTTTCTGCGCGAGGGCGAGCATCGCGGAGAGTTCATCGGGTGAGAACACGGCGACTTCCGCCGTGGCCTGGATTTCGACGAGGCCGCCAGAGCCGGTGATGACAAAATTCGCATCGGTCTCAGCGATGGAGTCTTCGGCGTAATCGAGATCAATAACCGGGGTCGCATTGAAGACCCCGCATGAAACGGCGGCGACATGGTCGCGCAGCGGATTCTCCTTGATGATCGAGCGCGATCGCATCCATTCACAACAGTCGCGCAGCGCCAGCCACGCGCCCGTGATGGAGGCGGTGCGCGTGCCGCCATCCGCCTGGATAACGTCGCAGTCGATATCGATCT
>CAZJAY010000305.1:0-2469 GCA_964543915.1 uncultured Methylocystis sp.
TCGCGGCCATCCATCCGGCGAGCGAAATCATCCGCCTCGAACTCCGCGCGCCGTGAGCGCCAGGCGAGCAGCGGCGTCATAAGGAATGTCTCTGGCTCCTTCACGATCAGAAGGTCGATCAGAACAACGCCCGGATCATCGGGAAGCCCGATCCAGTCTGCGCAGGTCGACGAGGCGAAGGCCCAGTGAAGCGCAGCGAACCCTTCGAATGCGACGAGGGCGGATTGCAGGATCATTTGCCGGACGTGACCAAATTTGAAATGGCCAAGCTCATGAGCGAGAATTGATTCAATTTCCTCCGGCGTATGCTTTTCGAGCAGCGTGTCGAAAAAGACGATCCGCTTCGCCTTGCCGAAACCGGTGAAATAGGCGTTGCCATGCGCCGAGCGCTTCGACGCATCCATGACGAAGAGCCCGCGCGACTCAAAGCCGCATCTTTGGAGCAACATCTCCATGCGGCTCCGCATCGCGCCCGCCTCCATGGGCGTGAAGGTGTTGAACAGCGGCGCGATCAGCGATGGATAAATGACCGTCATGGCGAGCGTCAGCCCCATGAACGCCGCCCAGCCCAGCAGCCACCAGTAATTCGGCAGGGCGCGCAGCAGGGCGAACAGGGCGTAAAGCGCCGGCGTCGCGAGGCACAGACCCAGAACGAGGGATTTCAGCTCGTCGAGCGCGAAAGTCGCCGGCGTCAAACGGTTGAAGCCGAACTTTTCCTCCAGCCAGAAATTATTCGCGAGCGTGAAGGGCAGATCGAGGATCGCGGACGCAAGACCAAAAGCGACGACAACGGCCACGCTGCGTGTGAGCCCGGGTTCGATCCACGCGGCGACCAGCCCGTAAAGGGGCGCCAGCCAGAGGCCAAGCCACGCAAGCGCGACGAGCGCGTCGAAGATTTTTTCCGCCATGCCGAAGCGCGTCCGCGCAATGGTGTACTCTGCCGCCTGCCGATGCTCCTCCTGAGACACCCGATCCGCAAAATCGACCGGAACAATATCCCGATGGCGCGCGACGGTCGCAATCTGACGCGTCCGGAGATACAGGCCCAAACCGGCGGCAAGCAGGATCGCAAAACAGACCAGCGCGCCCATCGATGTCATCGGACAAACTCCCTTCTCAAATTTTTCTCCCGGATATCTAGTGCGCATTGTGGTTGCGCGCGAGCCGCGGAGCTGCGACCCTTGCCTGCGCAGGCTGATCCCGCGCCACAGGAAAGGACAGCGCCATGCGCGCCGTTTTCATCATCGCCCTGATCGCGGCCCTTGAAGGCGCGGCCGGCGTTTCCATCGCCGGCGCCTCTGCGCATGTCGATCCGGACGCCCGTCTCCTTACCGCGAGTCAGTTCCTCATGATCCACGCCGCAGCCGGCGTCGGGCTTGCGGCGCTGCGCGCGAACGAGCCGCCGCACGGCAGATGGCTCGCGGCGATCGTTTTCGCGCTTCAGTCCGGCGTCGGACTGTTCGCCGCCGATTTGTGCGCCCGCGTTTATCTCGGCGCGAAACTTTTCCCCTTCGCGGCGCCGCTCGGCGGCGGGCTGACGATTCTCGCCTGGTTGGCGCTCGCAGTCTGGGCGGCCGCCGCCGTGACCCGGAGCGGGATAGGCCGGGAAAGCTGAATTTCTGCTGAATTTCTGCGCCACGAAGGGTCAGAAACGCCGGATTCTCTGGACATATCCGGGGAACGGCCGCACGATGCGGCCATGTCGCCGTCCGCCGCTCCCGACCGGAATCAGCAAGAGGCCCCGCCACAGGGCGGCGAGCCCCTCGCCGGTCGACGTGTGCTGATCGTTGAGGACGACCCCTTCATCGCGATGGCGGTCGAGGAAACGCTTCTGGATTTCGGCATTAAGATCGCGGGCGTCGCGCGCAATCTGCGCGAGGCCGAACAGCTCGCGCGAGTCGCCGATTTCGATATCGCCCTGCTCGACGTGAATATCGGCCATGATACGATCGATGGAGTCGCGGATGCGGTCCACGCGCGCGGCAAGCCTTTCGTTTTCACGACCGGCCATGGCCGCGCCGGCCTTCCCGAGGCCTATCGTGAGCGCGCAATCGTCGAAAAACCGTTCTATGTCGACGAAATCCTGAGCGCGCTGCGCGCCGAGCTGGGATTGGCCTGACGCCGCCGCCAGCTTCTCGCCGCGCTTTTTTCGGAAAACCTTTCGGGAAGAGGCGGCGTGAGGACGTTCGACGTCGAACCGAGCCTCGAACGAGGCGCGCGGTGCGACGGTCTTCTCTGGATCGCGCGTCCGGGAACCTTTTCTGCGTAACGGGCAGTCCCTTGAGACGACGCGCCTCGACGGCGAACATCTGCTGACCCACGCGCGCTGACGCCGCGCCATCCGGACCGGCTCAGCGCGACGGACCGTCGTGTCCAGCAAGCGGGTGAGTTCGTCGGGCAGATCGAGATAGCGGATGCGTTGAAGCCCGAAGCCGTTTGTCACCATGCCCCAGGGCGGGGCGTAAACGC
>CAZJAY010000306.1:0-2464 GCA_964543915.1 uncultured Methylocystis sp.
ATCAATCGAGTCTGCGCGTCAGGTCTTGACGCCGTGAATTTCGCCGCCGGCGAAATCATGTCCTGACAGCATGATCTCGCGAGTGGCGGCGGCGTCGAGAGCATGAGCCGAATCGGGATCGGCGCGTCGGGCGGCGCATGGCCGGTCGATCCGACAATCGCGATACCCTCCTATTTCATGCCGCAGGGCGTCTCCGCCGATCTCATCGCGACGAAGTATGGTTTCTCGCGCGCCGATGTCGACGCCTACGCCGTCCAGTCCCAGAAGCGTGCGGCGCAGGCCTGGTCCGAGGGTCGTTTCGCCCGGGCGATTGCGCCGGTGCGGGACGTGAATGGAATCACCCTGCTCGACCGTGACGAACATATGCGTCCGGAAACCGATATGCAGGCGCTGGCGGCACTCAAGCCCTCATTCGCTTTCTACGCCGAACAGGGCGGTTTCGACGCTGTTGCGATCCAGGCCTATCCGCAAATCGAGCGGCTGGATTACGTCCATCATGCCGGAAACTCCTCCGGCATCGTCGATGGCGCGGCGGCGGTGCTGGTTGGCTCCCGCGAAGCGGGCGAAAGGCTCGGGGTCAAGCCCCGCGCGCGCATTCGCGCCTACGCTAATATTGGGTCGGAGCCGGCGATCATGCTGACCGGACCGGTCGATGTGACGAAAAAAGTTCTCGCGCGCGCCGGCATGACGCGCGCGGATATCGATCTGTTTGAGGTCAACGAGGCCTTCGCCGCCGTGGTTTTGCGTTATCTTCAGGCGTTCGAACTCGATGACGCGAGAGTGAACGTCAATGGCGGCGCGATCGCGCTGGGCCATCCGCTGGGCGCGACCGGGTCCATGTTGCTCGTATCGGCGCTCGACGAACTGGAGCGCAGCGGCAAGGGAATCGCGCTTGTCACGCTCTGCGTCGGCGCCGGCATGGGCACGGCGACGATTATCGAGCGGGTGTGACAGGGTCGAAGCTGAAGCGCACGGAGAGAAATCATGAACCTCGTCAATTTCCGCTTCGAGACGGGCGCAGATGGCGTCGCGCTGCTCGTCTGGGATATGCCTGACCGCTCGATGAACGTCATCAACGAAAGCGTGATGGACGAACTCGAAAAGGCGATCGAGGCGGTCGTCGCCGATCCGGCGATCCGGGGCTGCGTCATTGCTTCGGGCAAAAGCGCATTTTCCGGCGGCGCGGATCTCTCGATGCTGCAGAAGGGCGCGGCCCGTTACGCCCTCGCGCTGAAAGAACAGGGTCCGGAAGCCGCGAGCCGGTTGTTTCTTGATAACGCCCGTCGGCTGTCGGTTCTGTATCGCAAGCTGGAAACCTGCGGCAAGCCGTTTGCTGCGGCCGTCGCCGGCGTCTGTCTGGGCGGCGCATTTGAACTGGCGCTCGCCTGTCATTACCGCGTGCTGGCGGACGACGACAAAACCAAAGTCGGCCTCCCTGAAATCAAGGTCGGTCTTTTTCCCGGCGCGGGCGGCACGCAACGCGTCGCGCGACTGATGCAGACCGGCGACGCCCTTCAATTACTGTTTCGGGGCGATCAGCTCAAACCGAAGGCGGCGCTGGGCGCGCGGCTTGCGCATGAAATCGCGCCGCGCGACGAGATCGTTGCGCGGGCGCGGGCGTGGATCGTCAATGGCGGCAAGGCTCAGGCGCCCTGGGATACGAAAGATTTCCGTAATCCCTCCGGCAAGGTTTTCTCGCCGGCCGGCATGATGGTCTGGCCGGCCGCCAACGCGATCTATCGGCGCGAAACCTACGACAATTATCCGGCCGCCAAAGCCATTTTGCACGCGGTCTACGAGGGCCTTCAGCTGACGATGTACCAGGCGCTCGACGTTGAGGCGCGCTGGTTCGCCCATATCCTGCGGTCGAAGGAAGCAGCGGCGATGATCCGCACGCTTTTCCTCTCGAAAAACGAACTCGAAAAAGGCGCCCGGCGGCCGACGTCTGTTCCGCCGACCCATTTGCGAAAAATCGGCATTCTGGGCGCCGGCTTCAAGGGCGCGGCCGTCGGCTATGTTTGCGCATAGAACGGTCTCGACGTCGTTCTGATCGATCGCGATACGGAAACCGCCGGCAAGGGTCGGGCAACCATCGATCGTCTGATTTCGTCATCGGTTTCGAAGGGCAGGGCCACGGCGGCCGAGCGGGATGCGCTGCTCGCCCGCGTCAACGCCACCGATGATTACGCCGCATTGCAAGGTTGCGATCTCGTCATCGAAGCCGTTTTCGAGGAGCGCGGCGTCAAGGCCGATGTAACGAAGCGGGCGCAGGCGGTCATTGGTCCGGATGTCGTCTTCGCCTCCAACACCTCCACGCTGCCGATCACCTCGCTCGCGGAAACGGCATTGAAGCCGGAAAATTTCGTTGGCGTTCATTTCTTTTCGACGGTCGAAAAAATGTTGCTGGTCGAAGTCATTCGCGGCGAGAAAACCAGCGACCGCGCGCTGGCGACGGCGCTAGATT
>CAZJAY010000307.1:0-2457 GCA_964543915.1 uncultured Methylocystis sp.
CTTAGACAGGGCCCGGGAGCTGACGGGCGGCGGCTTCAGCGTCCTCAATACGCAGAACCGGCACGCCGCTGGCCACGGGCGCGCCAAATTCGCGCAGAATCGCCTTGGCCTGATATTCGTGAATATTCATCCCCAATTCTCCTGGCCGTTATCGGGCGAAATATGCGCGCCGGGCTGAAATCGATCGGGGCTAAAGGACATAAGCGCGAGGGGTCCGTCAAGCGGCGGAAAAGCCGCAGGGCGCGCATCTCGCAGCCACCCGGCGCGGCGCGCTGCCGTCATTCCTGTTGGCCCGTTTCAGCGAGCGCGATCTGCGTCGGCGCGGAGCCGGCGACATCCGCGACGGCGGAAAGGCTCGCGGTCGCGACGCCAAGCGTCAGCGCGAATGCGGTCGTGATCAGCAGGCCTGAAAGAATTCTGGTCATTTCGTCCCCCTCAATGCGTCTTGCGAATGAAGCTCAGACTAGGAGACAGGCGCGCCGGCCGCCGTGCGATTGCGCACGGCGGTCGCGCCTATTTGACAAAAACCAGCGATTTGAACGATGCGAAGGTCCCCACGACGTCATAATTGCCGTCGACCTGTTTGCCAACGCCGACAGTCGCCTTCACGTGCCGGCCAATCAGTTTTTGCGGGATTTTCTGGTTTTCGAACCATGGCCGGCACGCTTTCGCCTCGCAAAGCGCGGTCGTTGTCCCCGATTTTGTCCGAAGCGTCAGGTAGCAATTGTCGCCGCATTCGAATTTCTGGATGGTCCCGGAAATCCAGCGCGCCGGCTCCGCCCGCCCCGCCGCGCTCGACGCGAGAAGGACGGCGGCGCCAGCGATCGCCGACGCCAGCGACGGCAGCCTCAACGCAGCAGTCCCTGAAGCATCCGCCCTTCCTTCGACTCGAGTTCCTTTTCGTCAAGGACCCCGTCCTTGTTCGCGTCCGCAATCCGCAGCAAAGAATCGGCGTAGCCAAAATATTCGTTCTTGTTCAGGGTCTTGTCGGCGTCTGTGTCGGCTTTTTTGAATTCCTTCGGGGGAATGCGTTTCGCCATCGCTTTCTGATCGACGCCGCCGTCGCCGTCCGAATCAATGACGTCGAACATATCGCTCGCAGCCTTGCCCATTTCCGAAATATCGATCGTATGATCGGCGTCGCCGTCGAGCTGACTGATGAGCTCCGCCGTCGATGGCGGCGTGGCTGTCGTGGGTTTCGGTCCTTCCGGCGCAGCAACGGCGAGGGTCCCCGCCCCCATCACGAAAAGCCCGACCGCGACAATGCGCGAAATCCCTGGTTCCATTACCGATCCCCGCCAAAAGTGTCCGTGGATTATGCGCCGCGCCGGCGACGGCTTCAACTTGTCCGACCTACGGCCCCGCCGCCCGGGTCGCCGACATGATCGAAGCGGAGCGCCAGCTGGTCGGGGGCGGAAGCGGATGCGCCGCAGGGAGTCAGCGCCGAAAGCGTCACGCCGAGCAGCCGAATGCGATTGCGGAGCGGAAACAGTATGCGAAGAAGGTCGCGCGCGACCGACGCCAGTTCGTCCCGATCCGCCACAGGGCGCGCGAATGAGCGGCTACGGGTCACCAGTTCGAAGTCGGCGAATTTCGCTTTCAGCGTGACGGTTCGCCCTTGCGCGCCCGCCGTTTCCGCCGCGCGCCAGACCTTGTCGACGATCGGCGCGAGCGTCTCGGCCAGCGCCGGATAGTCGTCAAGATCATCGACGAACGTGGTCTCCGCGCCGATCGATTTTCGGACGCGATCGGGCCGCACCGGACGCGGATCAACAGCGCGCGCAATCCAGTAGAAATGTCGACCGGCCTTGCCGAAATGCGCGACTAGGAAGGCCAACGGAAGCCGCCGCAGATCGCGGCCGTTGATAACGCCGAGCGCATTGAGCCTGCCGGCGGTCGCGGGGCCGACGCCATGAAAGCGGCCAACCGGCATCTCCGCCACGAAATCCGGTCCCATCTCGGGTTTGATGACGAAAAGGCCGTCCGGCTTACGATAATCCGACGCCAGTTTGGCGAGAAATTTGTTACAGGCGACGCCGGCCGAGGCGGTAAGCCCGGTCTCATCCCGAATGCGCGCGCGAATGCGCCGGGCGATTTCCGTCGCGCTCAGACCATCCGACACCCGGTCGGTGACGTCGAGATAGGCTTCGTCGAGCGACAGCGGTTCGCCGAGCGGCGTGTAATCCGCGAAGATTTCCCGGATTTGATTTGACACGGAACGGTAGGCCTAAAAGCGTGGCTTAACGAAAATCAGGTCAGGACATTTACGACGCGCGGTGACCGACGGCATCGCGGATCGCACGCCAAAGTCGCGCGCCTCATAGCTTGCGGCGGCGACGACGCCCCGCGCCCGCGACCCGCCGACAGCGACAGGCCGGCCCCGCACCTCCGGATTGTCGCGCTGTTAGACCGACGCATAGAAGGCGTCCATATCGACGGGGATGATCCGGCGAACCG
>CAZJAY010000308.1:0-2452 GCA_964543915.1 uncultured Methylocystis sp.
CGCGGCGCGCCTATGAGGCGCCGGCGGGTGCGAGCGTCGTCGCCGGCGCGGGCGTTCAGGCCTTCATCCAACTCGTGCCACGCCTCGTCCCGGCGCGACGCGTCGCTGTGCTTGGCGAGACCTATGCGGAACATGCCGCCTGCTGGCGCGCCGCCGGCGCCCTCGTGGAGAGATGCGATACGCTCGATTCGCTTGCGGACACAGCTGCCGACGTCGTCGTGATCGTCAATCCGAACAATCCCGATGGGCGTCTGGTTTCGGCGGCGCAACTGCGCGAGCTTGCGACGCGAATGGAACCGCGCGGCGGTCTGCTCATCGTGGACGAGTCGTGTATGGATTTTACGCCGCAGCATAGTTTTTGGGGAGAAACAGCGCGCGCCGGCGTTCTTGTGCTGCGCTCTTTCGGCAAAGCCTATGGTCTGCCCGGTCTCCGGCTCGGTTTCGCGCTTTGCGCGCCCGAACTGGCCTTATGTCTGGAGACCGGCCTCGGGCCGTGGGCCGTGTCGGGTCCCGCGCTCATCGTTGGGACAGCGGCCCTTTCCGATCACGCATGGCGGATGTCTGCGGCGGCGGCCCGCGCGGCGGACGCGATGCGTCTCGACGATCTGCTGAGTCGCGCCGGGTTCGAAATACCAGGCGGCGTCAGCCTGTTTCGGCTGGGTCGGCATCCCGAAGCGGCAGGGCGTTTCGCCAAACTTTGCGCCGACGGCGTCCTGACCCGCGCTTTCGACGGGCGGTCCGATGTGCTGCGGTTCGGCCTGCCAGGGCCTGAAGCGGCCTGGCGGCGCGTGACCGAGGCGTTGGCGCGCCTATGATGGACCGCGAAGCCGATGGATGCGCGCCCCGACCTGAAGCAGAGGTCGTGGACGAGCTTGCGCCAGTCGCCGCTTTCAGCGATGCGGAGCGCGCCGCGCTCTACCGCGCTATTCGTGAACGTCGTGACGTGCGCAACGAATTCCTCGATCGCGACTTGCCGACGCCAGTGCTGATGCGCATCCTCGAAGCCGCGCATCTCGCGCCCTCGGTGGGGCTCATGCAGCCGTGGAACTTTATCGTCGTGCGGGACGCGACGACGCGCGAAGCGGTCTATCAGGCCTTCGGAGAAGCCGTCGCGGATGAGGAGCGGGCGCTGCCGGCGGCTCAACGCCCTTTGTACCGCTCCCTCAAGCTTCAGGGCATCGTCAAGGCCCCCGTAAATATCTGCGTCACCTGCGACCGCGATCGGCGCGGCGAGACCGGGCTTGGCCGCACCCAGCAGCCGGATACGGATCTGCTCAGTACGGCCTGCGCCATTCAGAACCTCTGGCTGGCGGCGCGGGTCGAGGGCGTTGGCGTCGGCTGGGTCAGCATCCTGCGGGACGCGGATCTGCGGCGCATTCTCGATATTCCCGATCGGATCGCAATCGTCGCCTATCTCTGCGTTGGCTTTGTGGAGCAGAGCTTTGTCCGCCCGGAGCTCGAGGTCCGCCGCTGGGCGACGCGCCTCACGCTGAGAGATCTGATTTTTGCGGACAGTTGGGGCCAGCCGGCTGATAAATCATAATGCCGCCAAAATCCTGAAGCGATGTCAGGAAAGGCGCGCCCGCTTCCAGGTCGGCCTCGTATTCTGTTTCCCTGGTCTCGACCGGAGACGTCCGCCATGACGCAGTCGAACGCCGAGCACTTTTTCGACCGGTCCTACCCGCACGCCAACCGGATGATCATGAAGGTGGCGGAGGCGCCGGCCGATGAGGCCGCGTTATTGCCGTTACTCGAAAACGCGATGCGCCGGGGCTTCGACACGCGCGCGCCGCTGAAGGAAATTCATCTGCCGCTCGAGCGTTTTCCCTCGATCGACTCAAAATTCTGGCACATCCCGGTCGAGGATTGCGGCGGCGCCCGCATTCTGCGGTTCATTTTCGAAATGCCGGACGACGATGGCGCGCATTGAGCGACGCGTCGCGATTTCAGACGGCAGCCACCCGATCGGCTGACTCACTTTCGTTCCGTCCGCGACGACGCAATTTACTCATCAGCAAATAGATGACCGGGGTCGTGTAGAGAGTCAGCACCTGGCTCAGGATCAGTCCGCCGATGATCGTTATGCCGAGTGGACGGCGCATTTCCGCGCCGATGCCGGTCGCGAAGGCGAGCGGCAAGGCGCCGAACAGCGCGGCGAGCGTCGTCATCATAATGGGCCGGAAACGTTCGCGCGCCGCCGCCAGCGCTGCATCATGAACAGAAAGCCCTTCGTCGCGTTCGCCCTGGAGTGCGAAATCGACCAGCATGATGCCGTTCTTCTTGACGATGCCAATCAGCAGCAAAATGCCAATGAAAGCGATGACGGTGAATTCGAGGCTGAACAATTCGAGCGACAGCTGTGCGACAAGACCTGCCGCAGGGAGCTTCGAGATGATCGTAATCGGGTGCAAGAGGCTTTCGTAGAGAATGCCGAGAATGATGTAGACGGAAA
>CAZJAY010000309.1:0-1171 GCA_964543915.1 uncultured Methylocystis sp.
CGCTTTCGGCGGTTGGCGTCGCAAATAATATGTATGTTCAGATCGGGTTGATGCTTCTGATCGCGCTCTCGGCGTAGAACGGTATCCTGATTGTTGAGGTCGCGCGCGAGATGCGTATTTTTCATCACCAATCAATCATCGAAGCTGCGACCAATGCGGCGCGCGCGCGCTTCCGTCCGATTCTTATGACGTCGATTGCATTCATTCTTGGCGTTTTGCCCCTCGTCATCGCCAGCGGCGCGGGAGCGAACGCCCGGCGATCGCTTGGAATCAGTGTCTTCACCGGGATGATTTCTTCAACCTGTCTCGCGGTGGTCCTCGTGCCGGCGTTCTTTATCGTGCTTCAGGCATGGGATGAAAAACGCAAGGCCACATCGGGCGATACGTCGGGCCATTAAAGCGGTTGCAAAGTAGGGATTATTGCCGCGCGGCGGGCGACCTCCCGTTTGAGACGCGCAGGGCTCCAATGGCCATGACATGAAAGCAAGGCGATCGGAGGATATTATCTCTTGCCGATTTTACGGTAACGCGGTCGTGACGTTATTGGACGCCATCCGAGCACCTCGGCCGCCACAGTCTCATCGGTCTCGAGGTTTCGCCATTCGCCGTCAAAACGACAGCAGGGATAGGGAATGACATAGGTCCCGCGATTGTCTCGACAAAGCGCCTCTACCGGCTGCCTGTCTTCGGGAAAACGGTCAGTAACGAATTCCGATAGTCGCTTGTTGAATGTGGCCATCTCACTCCGGCTTCGACAGCCCGATTGTCGCCGTCATCGCTACACTCGGGCGATGACGGTCGACGACGACGCAGCCGCGTCTAGCGAAGCTGCAAATTTTCTGCGGAAGATTTGCCGCGCTTCTGGTCCACCACGACTTCGTAGGAAATCTTCTGGCCATCAACGAGATCTCGCAGGCCGGCCCGCTCGACTGCGCTGATATGAACGAAGACGTCCGCGCCGCCTTCATCCGGCTGGATAAAACCGAAACCCTTGGTGGGATTGAACCATTTAACGACGCCATTCGGCATGACATGTCCTTTCCATGAACATGGGAGAGCGACGATGACCATCATCATCGCAAAAATCGATTTCTGGAGAGGAGGTCACACGCCTTTTGTCAAAAGGCCAGGGAGTCACGTCATTCGGCAGAAGTTCGACGGCTGCAATATA
>CAZJAY010000309.1:1181-2447 GCA_964543915.1 uncultured Methylocystis sp.
TTGCGAGTATTCTTGGAAAGCAAAGGAGCGATGACGTAAAATCTGCCTAGCAATGGCTGCAATATAAGCAAAAGCGCCGACGAAACAATAGGGAGAACAGCGACAGTCTGTCCCGGGCCGGGTGCCTTGGCGCGCACGACGCAAACCCTCTGGCTCGGGGACGACGCGATGCGTCCGCTTCCGGCAATCGAATCGAGAAATCAATGTTATGCGACACCGGCACGAAGCAGTGTCCACGCGTCCGCTGTCGGAGCGGATTGCGGGCGCGGATCGAGTTTTTCGGCCCGCCTGCCCTCGCAATGCGCAAGGTCAGGAAGCAACGCCCCCTCGCGTCTGATCAGGGCGATCCCGGGACCCGGCGACACCTCGCCGGGTCCGGGCGTCATGAGCATGAAAGCAGCGCCGCGACCGATGAGTCCCGGCCATCCGCGATCAGGCGGGCGAGCGCGGTCCTGCCCCGCCCTGCCGACGACGAGTGGTCGACGGCTTTGCATGATCAGAGACCGGACCCCGACGCTGCGCATCACGTCCGGACGCAGAAGACGATGCAGCGCCGGCGCGCCCCGCGTCACGGCGCGGCTTATGCGACGTCTTGCCTTGTGTTTCGCGGGCGATCGCACGCCCGTCGTCGCCGTGCGACTCGGTCCGCCGCGCATCCGGGCGACGCCGATCCGTTAGCGGCAACGTCTGGCGGGTGATTTTTTCGATGGCCCGCAGCAAGGGCCTTTCGCCATGATCGCAAAGCGAAATCGCGCGTCCCGACGCGCCCGCGCGGGCTGTTCGTCCGATACGATGCACATAGGCCTCGGGCGTATCGGGCAGCTCGTAATTTACGACATGCGTCACATCGTCGACATCAATGCCGCGCGCGGCGATATCGGTTGCGACCAGCACGCGCGTTCGTCCCTTGCGAAAATTATCGAGCGCGCGCAGGCGCTGGCTCTGGCTTTTATTGCCTTGAATCACATCGGCGCCAACGCCCGCGTCTTCGAGATGTTGCGCGACGCGATCGGCGCCGCGCTTCGTGCGCGTGAAGACGATGGCGCGGGCGATATCCGGGTCATTGAGAAGTTCGGTCAGGACGGCGCGACGATCGCCATTGTCAATGAGCAGAACCTGCTGCGCGATCCGTTCCGCTGTGGTCGCGACCGGGGTAATGGCGACCTCGACCGGATCTTTGAGCAAATCCTTGGCGAGCGTATCGATTGTCTGCGGCATCGTCGCCGAAAACAGGAGCGTCTGACGCTTCTTCGGCAGGCCGGCGAC
>CAZJAY010000310.1:0-2443 GCA_964543915.1 uncultured Methylocystis sp.
GTGGAGAACCACCCAGAGATCGACGCGCTCCGAAGGCGCGATCATAATATAACGACGGGTTTCCTGTGTTTCGAGCAGACCGCCATCGACGCCGATCACGGTGAGCGGCGCGCCGTCGTCCCACGCCAGTTTGTAAATCCGCGCATTTGAGGCATTGAGAATTCTGAAGCGATAGGCGCGAGTCGCCGCCTCTATCCGGTAATTCGGCTGGCCGTTTACAAGAATGCGCTCGCCATAGAAACCGAACATGTCCCGATGCATGCCGCCGCCGTAAAGCAGCTGGTTGTCGTCGTCGAAACTCCTGTCCTGGATGACGAGTGGGATCTCATATTCTCCGGCCGGCAAGCCAAGCGCGCGTTCTTCTTCGTTCTCCACCATAATGAGTCCGGCGAGCCCACGATAAACCTGGGTGGCGGTCGCTTCATGCGTGTGTGGATGGTAAAAATTCATGCCCGCGCGATTACGCATCTCGAATTCGTAGACATAGCTCTCGCCGGGCGCGATTGCGTTCATCGGATGGCCATCGGCCAGCATTGGAACATGAAGCCCATGCCAGTGCGCAATCGTCGCTTCGGGAAGCTCGTTCCGGAGTCGAATACGGATTTTCTGGCCTTTCTCGAACCGTATCACGGGCCCAAGATAACCGCGCGGGAAGGTCGTCAACGTATTCGGGGGCCCTTTCGCCAACTCGCCCGCATAACGCCATACCTTTGTCGGCGCGCCATCGAAGATCTGCACGGCGTCCCGCCTGCAAAGGAGATCGAACTCGACGTCCGGCTTGAAGGCGGGGTTCGCCTCCACCCGCGCCTGGGGCACGTTTTCGGCGCCCCATCCGGCGAATGGCGCGGCTGTCGCCGCGCCCGCCAGCGCCATGAATGCACGACGATTGACTCCGCTGATGCCCGACATTGCGTCCCCCGACCGCTCTCCGCGCCTTTCAGGATCGCGCGGAATTATTTTCTCAATCTCGATATAGTCATTGCAGCGCGGACAAGCCTGCGACATAAGGCGACAGCGACAAAAACGAAAACGAGGGGAACCGCGGCCTTCCCCGCGCACCGATCCAGAAAAAGTTTTTTGTTCATAGACTTGCACTTGTACAAATGATTGACCGAGCGGCCGGTTCGGGACGACCGCAGCCTGACAAAAAAGACGGCGACGCCAAAATTCGAGCGTTTTCGTCGTATTGTGAGAGGGAGATCGGATCGCGCGCCATTACCCCGGGGGCGCGGTCGGCGATCCCGGGGCGCCCGGGTCAACGCATGGCGTTTGCATGGGGTTAACGGGAACAGATTGTCCCGGCAGGCGGGTTTTTTCTCGGCAATGAACGAAACGGTGCAGAAAAAGGCGTTCCGCGAAACGCTCGTCGCGGTCGCCATGGATCGGCTCTTCGAGCCGCGCGACGGCGGCGGCGTGCGCATGCGCCGGCGTTTCGTGACCTTTGTGCTGATCGGCCTGCTGCTGCACCTCTCAATCCTCGGTTTTCTGCTCTGGCAGGATCGCAAGGCCGCCCTGATGATGCCGCCGCCAGTGGAGGAGATTCCCGTCGAGGTTGTCCAGGAGCCCCCGAAAGAGGAGCCCCCGCCGCCACCCCCGGAGCCGGAACCCCCGAAGCCGGAGGAAAAGCAGAAACCGCCACCGCCCCCCCCGCCGCCGATTGAGGAGGAGCCGGCGTTCGACGCGCCCAAGGCCGAGAGCAAGACGGACTCGAAAGACGAGGCGCCCGAAGACAAGGAGCAAAAGGCGCCGCGTGACGCGAAACCGACTGAAAAGGTCGCGCCGAAGGACGATACGCCGCAGGGGCTCAAGGACGCGAAGGACGACGCCGGCGACGCCAAACCGGCGGAAGCCGACGCGGAGAAAAAGATCGACGACAAGCCGGACGCCGAGATTATCGAGCGCGCGCAGGAGAACCCGAAACCCACGGACAAACCTGCCGCCGAAGCCGCCCAGAAATCGAAGAAGGGCGAGGCGCTGTCGATCGCCGATCAGATCGCCGCCATGGCCCCGATACCCGACTTCAAACTTGCGGCGCCGCCGAAAAAGTCGCCGGAGGGCGGCGGGCAGGCGAAAACCACCTATCTGACGATCCTCTACGGGCTCATCATGCCGCATATGCGCATTCCGCCACGGGCGCGGGCGCTTGGGTCGGTCGAAAAAGGCGTTATCGCATTTTACATCGACGAAAACGGCAATCTGACGCATCAGGCCGTCTACCGGTCGAGCGGCTTGCCCGATCTGGACGCCGCCGCGCTCAGCGCGGTGCGCGCCGCCGCGCCCTTCCCGCCGCCGCCGCGGGGCCTCCCGCATGCAATGCTCTTCAGTTACGCGACCCGGTAATCAGACCAATGCAATCGCCGAGACGAGTCGGCCGTAATCAGGCTCGTTTCGATGCACGCTGCGTCGATAGCTGAAGCAAAGATCGGCGCTGGAGTAGGTGTCG
>CAZJAY010000311.1:0-2438 GCA_964543915.1 uncultured Methylocystis sp.
AGATCGCCCGAACAGAGTTTGAACAGCGGGGCGCCGGTTTGTGCATAGGATTTGGTTGTCGGGTCGTCGCCATGGATTTCCGTGGCGAGGTCAGAGGCGGCAACAACGCGCAGGCTCGCCTTATGAATCACGAGGCGACTGACGAAGGCTCCATTTGCCCCATGCGCGCGAACCGCGCCCGGTTGGCGCGCCGTCACTTCATGGTTCATCAGAACGGTGATCGTTCCATCGCCGTTATCGAAGGCCCCGAGTCCATCCGGGAAACCGACCATTCGCCATGGCGCGCCATCGGGCTTTTGACCGACGGCGTCGCCCGACGTGAGGAGCGAAACGAACGAAACATCACTGACGAGCGGCTGTAAAAAGGGCGCGGTCGTCGTTGACGGCCCCCGTTCGCCGATCGTCTGGCTGTCGCCTGCGACGACCGGAGCGACGATGCCGATCCCAAGGCAACACGCGGTCAGTAACAGAAGACGCATAGGACGCTCCACCCGAGGAAAAGCCTGCCTTCCTTATCCCTGCGTGGATGACGAACGTTTGACGGTCGGGACGAGGCCGCGCGCGCCCGCGCCCGGGATAAAAAGGACCCTGCTGTCGCCGCCGCCGCCCGGTCCGGCCGGGCTTTATTTGTCGTCCTGAACCTTCCGGCGCTTTGTCGCGTGATGGCTCCCCGCGCCGCGCCGGGATCGATCGAGGCCCCATGAATGGGAGATGGCGGGACCGGCGGTGGCGCCTGTCACAGCGCCGGCGAGCAGGCCGAGCGGGCCAAACAAAATGCCGCCGGCTGCGCCGCCGAGCGCGCCATCGACGGCGCGGTCGATGTCGTCCGCGAAGGATGGCGACGACAGGAGGCTCGAACACAGCATTACGCCGACGAGAATTTTTGTTTTCATCGCGCTTCCCCGATCTACGGATCAGATATTTTTCGCGCGCCAGATGGCGGAATGAGGGCGGCCGCCCGCGAAAGGACGCGGGGCCGGCCTAATCCGCTTCATGGCAATGCGCCGTCTCGCCCGAGGCGTTTTCGGTCACAAGACCGGTGACCGTCATGCCGGCGTCGACCTGCAGTCGAACGATCTCGTTCGAAAAGCCCATGCGATGGTCGGCTCGCATCAGCGTCGATTGACCTTCGGCGACGTAAAAACAACGGGAGGTGAACTGCGGATTGGGCATTCTCGAAATCGAGCAATCGAAGACGTAGGGCAGTGAGTCGCAGGTCAGTCGAACCTCCTTTGGCGGCACAGGCGATTGCGCGCGCGCACCGAGGGGAAAGGCCGGGGACGCCAACATAACCGCTATGATCGTAATTAATTTTTTCATTCTTCGAGTCTCCCGCGCCGCGATCCGCACTCTGCGTCTGGCGATGCGCCTTTGCAATAAGGCCGCAAATCGGCGAAATTGTCGACGCCGCCTCCGCGTGTCGGAGGGATATGAAAAAGAAACGGAGATTTTGCGGATGCGCTTCCTGAAAACGTCCGGCCTCATCGCGCTGGCTGTCATCTCATCAACAGCTTTCGCCAATGGGCAAACTTTTCTGCAGGATCTTGATCCGGGCAGCCTGACGGAGGGCGTGTTCGGGGATATTGTCTACACACAGGCGGATCCCTTCGAGCCTCCGCGCGCGGCGCCCGCGCCGTCGGTTCAGCCGGATCGGACGAAGGGCAAGACGATGCGGCGCCACGGGAGCGCCGCTCCGGCTTCTCGCTGAATGAGATGCGCGCCTGACGACGCCCGGCGGCTTCGGCAGGCGCGCGTGGAATTTTTAGGGGTGAGCGCGCGTTAGCAGCGATAGCGAACCCGACGATAGCCCGCGAAATTACCCCAATCATCGTACAGCGCCTGTCTTCCGACGCACCAGCGGGCGCGTCGGTAATAAGGTCGTGCGTAGCCGCCGTAATAGTAATCATTCTGCCGGGCTGCGCTCGCGGCGATGGCCCCGAGCGCCATGCCCGCAACGGCTGCGCCCGCTATGGCGCCGCCGCCACCCCAGCCGCCATAACCACCCCAGCCGCCGCCCCAGCCGCCGTAACCTCCCCAACCGCCGCCCCAGCCGCCATAGCCCCACCCGGGTCCCCAGCCCCATTGCGCCGAGGCCGGGGTTACGCCGCCGACAAAGGTTGCGACGACAAGTCCGGCCGCCATGATCCTGTGCAATTTTCGCATCGTTTCCCTCATGATCGCACGCCCTCTCTGCGGGCGTTTCGCGTGCCCCCGACACTTAAACGACGCAGCGCGTTCCCGGGTTCCCGAGGCTTCGCGTTGATCGACCTCGACTGCGCCCGGGGGTTATCGCGGCGCTATGCGTCGTCATTCGCGGGCCGCCGCATTTTTGTGACGTTGCCGCCGAAAAGCGTGATGCTTGGCCTTTGTCCGCTTCAATCAGTTACTCACCAGTCGGTTAATAAGACGACATTCACTTGATTTATTCCTGAGGTCAT
>CAZJAY010000312.1:0-2427 GCA_964543915.1 uncultured Methylocystis sp.
GACAACCGGTCAGAACTCCGAGCCCGGCGTCGGCGGCATGGAGCCCAATCCGGTCTAGAAGTTGCCCCCTCCTCTGAGAGACGGCGTCAATATCAATCGAAAAGCCCGGCCGAGCGCCGGGCTTTTTTGTGTTACACGCGAGGAAAGACCGTACAGATCGCTCAGGTTGCTTTTCGGGCCCGTGCAATCAGCGCATGAACAACCTCGATCGGTCGACAGAGGGCGACCTCGTCGCCAATCGCGACGATCGGCCGCTCAATAAGGATCGGATGCGCCGCAATCGCGGCGAAAATCGCATTGTCGTCGATAGCGGGATCGTCGAGTCCGAGATCGTCATAGGGCGTGCCACGACGGCGCAGGATCTCCCGGGGCTTTTTGTCCATCCCGGCAAGCAGCTTTTCAAGCGTCTTTCGATCCGGCGGCGTCTTCAGATATTCGATGACTGTCGGCTCGAAGCCCGCATCTCGCAGCGCCGCCAACGCATTGCGCGACGTCCCGCAGGCCGGATTATGATAAATGACGACTTCCATTTCCTGCTCCCGACGCCGCCCCGATACCCGAATCTTAACCCAGTCCGGCGATGAAGACGCCCCCGACGGGCGGCGGTCGTGAAACCGCCTCTTTTTATGTTAGAAGCTGATTATGTTTTTCGTTGTTCGATCGGCGCATTAATTTTCGCGCCAGAGGGACATTCCATGAGCCGCAAATATTTTGGCACCGACGGAATTCGTGGCCTCGCCAACGTGAAGATCACGCCCGAACTTGCGCTCAGGATCGGACAGGCCGCCGGGCTCATTTTCCAGCGCGGCGAGGGGCGGCATCGCGTCGTTATTGGCAAGGATACCCGGCTTTCGGGCTATATGATCGAATATGCGCTGGTCGCCGGCTTCGCCTCGGTCGGGATGGATCCCCTGCTCGTCGGCCCCATGCCGACGCCCGCCGTCGCGATGCTGACGCGCTCCATGCGCGCCGATGTCGGCGTCATGATCTCGGCCTCGCATAATTCCTTTGAAGATAACGGCATCAAGCTATTCGGTCCGGATGGCCATAAGCTTTCCGACGAAATCGAGCTTGAAATCGAGCGACTGCTCGACAGCGACCTTACCCGCAAGCTTGCCGGCTCGACCGAACTCGGCCGGGCGCGGCGCATCGACGACGTGCGCGCGCGCTATATCGAATTCGCAAAACGCACCCTGCCCCGCAATCTCGGTTTCGACGGTCTGCGGGTGGTGATCGACTGCGCCAATGGCGCGGCCTACAAGGTCGCCCCGGAAGCCTTGTGGGAGCTCGGCGCCGAAGTTATCGCGATTGGGGTGGAGCCGGACGGTTTCAATATTAACAATAACGTTGGCTCGACACATCCTCGCGCGCTTCGCGACAAGGTGCGCGAAATGCGCGCTGATGTCGGCATTGCGCTCGACGGCGACGCCGACCGCGTCATTATGGTCGACGAAAATGGCCGCGTGATCGATGGCGATCAATTGATGGCGGTCGTCGCCGGGAGCTGGCGCGAACAGGGGCTGCTCGCGCGGCCTGGCCTCGTCGCGACGATCATGTCCAATCTGGGTCTTGAGCGGCATCTCGCCTCGCTGGGCCTTGCCCTGGAGCGGACGGCCGTTGGCGATCGCTATGTCATCGAGCGGATGCGCCAGACCGGCTATAATCTTGGAGGCGAACAGTCAGGCCACGTCATTCTGTCGGATTATTCGACGACCGGCGACGGGCTGGTGACGGCGATGCAGGTGCTTGCGGAAGTAAAGCGCCAGGGCCGTCGCGTCAGCGAGGTCTGCCATTGTTTTGAGCCGCTGCCGCAGGTGCTCCGGAACGTTCGCGCGCAAAAGCGCGCGCTCGAAAAACCCGCCGTCGTCACGGCGATTGACGCGGCCCGGGAAAAACTCAATGGGTCCGGCCGTGTCATTGTGCGGGCGTCGGGCACCGAGCCAGTGATCCGCGTGATGGGCGAGGGCGACGATCCCGAGCTGGTCGAAACGCTGGTCTCGGAAATCTGCCATGCGCTGAAGGAAACGGCGGAAGCGGCCTGAGCACGCGGATTTTCGTCTCGCGCGCCGGAGACGTTTCGGGCATATCGGGCGTATGAGCCCGGAAGACGACAATCCCGACCCGGAAAGCGCGCCCGGCGCCAATACGCCGGAAATCAGCGTTTCCGAACTTGCCCAGGCGCTCAAGCGGACCGTCGAGGATCGCTTCGGGCGGGTTCGCATACGCGGCGAGATTTCCAACTATCGCGGACCGCATAGCTCAGGCCACGCCTATTTCTCGCTGAAGGACCAGAACGCCAAGATCGACGCCGTGATCTGGAAAGGTGTCTTCGCGCGCCTCAAGACCCGGCCTCAGGAAGGTCTGGAGGTCATCGCCACAGGCAAGATCACGACCTTTCCGGGCAAATCGTCCTACCAGATCGTGATC
>CAZJAY010000313.1:0-2410 GCA_964543915.1 uncultured Methylocystis sp.
CTGAAATTTTCGCTGAGAATTGACCCATGTTTTGACCTCGACCCCGTCTGTCATGGCGGGGAGCGATGGAGTGATCAACATGGACCTTCTTGGGGTTATTCGCCGCTGGGCGTTACGCGATCATTTGCCGATACGAGAGATTTCGCGTCGCACGAAACTGTCTCGCAACACGATCCGCAAATATTTAAGGGGCGATGTTGTTGAGCCGAAGTTCAGGACGCCGGCGCGTCCCGGCAAGCTTGCGGCCTTTTCCGATCAATTGGCGCGGATGCTCAAAGTGGAGGCTGGCAAGCCTCGCAAGCAGAAGCGGACGCTGAAACAACTCCATAAGGATCTTGTCGCTCTTGGCTTTACGGGCTCCTACGGCCGTGTCGCGGCTTTTGCGCGCTGCTGGAAGGCGGACCAACGACGCGAACAACACGCCAGTGGACGCGGAACGTTTGTTCCCCTGGCTTTTGAGCCCGGCGAGGCGTTTCAGTTTGACTGGAGCGAAGACTGGGCCTTTATCGGCGACGAACGGGTGAAGCTACAGGTCGCGCACGTCAAGCTTGCGCATAGTCGCGCTTTTGTTTTGCGGGCCTACCTTCTTCAAACGCATGAGATGCTGTTTGACGCGCATTATCACGCGTTCCGGATTCTGGGCGGCGTGCCCCGACGCGGGATTTACGACAATATGCGCACGGCCGTTGATCGTGTCGGCGCTGGCAAGCAGAGGCAGATTAACGCGCGCTTTTCGGCGATGGCCAGCCATTATTTATTCGATACGGATTTTTGCAAT
The DNA here is from genome assembly GCA_964543915.1 of uncultured Methylocystis sp. GTDB lineage: Bacteria > Pseudomonadota > Alphaproteobacteria > Rhizobiales > Beijerinckiaceae > Methylocystis. The sequence continues at coordinate 779 of CAZJAY010000313.1, forward strand.
CCCGCGTCGGGATGGGAGAAGGGCCAGGTTGAAAAGAACGTCCGGGACGCCCGTCATCGGCTCTGGCAAGTTGCGCCCCGTTTTCCCACCCTTGAAGCCCTGAACGATTGGCTTGAACGTCGCTGTCAGGAACTCTGGCGCGAGATTCCTCACGGGGGCCAGCCGGGCGCGATTTATGATGTGTGGCAAAGCGAACAAGCCGCGCTTATGCCGTTGCCGCCGGCTTTTGACGGCTTTGTGGAGTATGGCAAACGCGTCTCGCCGACCTGCCTTGTCCACCTTGACCGCAACCGCTACAGCGTGCCGGCTTCCTTCGCCAACCGGCCGGTCAGCTTGCGTGTTTATCCGGACCGCATCGTCGTTGTCGCCGAAGGTCAAATCATCTGTGAACATCAGCGCGTTATTGATCGATCCCATAGCCATGGGCGGACAATTTATGACTGGCGTCATTATCTGGCCGTTCTCCAGCGCAAACCGGGCGCCTTACGCAATGGCGCGCCTTTTGCTGAACTGCCGGATGCTTTCAGGCAGTTGCAGCGCCATCTCCTCAAGCATCCCGGCGGCGACAGGGAAATGGTGGAGATCCTGGCGCTTGTTCTCCAGCACGACGAACAAGCCGTTTTATGCGCTGTCGAACTGGCGCTGGGCGATGGCGCGCCAACAAAACTCCACATCCTCAATGTTTTGCACCGGCTGATCGACGGCAAATCGGCGTCGCCGCCTACCATTGATGCGCCGCAGGCGCTGAACCTGACCCGCGAACCGTCAGCCGATGTCGAACGCTATGACAGCTTGCGCGACGACATCGCTGTACGGGAGGTGCGTCATGCGTCATGATCCCGCCGGAGCTGCAGTTATCATCATGCTGCGGAGCCTGAAAATGTTCGGCATGGCGCAGGCCGCTGGCGACCTGATGGAGCAGGGCTCGCCGGGGTTCGAGGCGGCGATCCCCATTCTTTCCCAGCTGCTGAAAGCGGAGACGGCAGAGCGTGAAGTGCGCTCAGTCGCCTACCAGCTCAAGGTGGCGCGCCTGCCGGTTTACAAGGATCTGACCGGTTTTGATTTTGCCGCCAGCGAGGTGAATGAGGCGCTCATGCGTCAATTGCATCGTTGCGAGTTTACCGAAAAGGCCGAAAACATCGTTCTGGTCGGTGGTCCGGGGACGGGAAAATCGCATCTGGCCACGGCGCTCGCCGTCCAGGCCATCGAGCATCACCGGAAAAAGGCGCGGTTCTACTCGACCGTCGAACTGGTCAATGCTCTCGAACAGGAGAAAACAAACGGAAAGACCGGGCAACTGGCCGAGCGCCTTGTGCGCTATGATCTAATTATCCTCGATGAGCTGGGCTACCTCCCGTTCAGCGCGTCCGGCGGCTCCTTGCTCTTTCACCTGCTGAGCAAACTCTATGAACGCACCAGCGTCGTAATCACCACAAACCTGAGCTTCAGCGAATGGGCCGGTATCTTTGGCGACGCCAAAATGACGACGGCGCTCCTCGATCGCCTGACCCATCATTGTCACATCGTCGAAACCGGCAACGACAGTTTCCGCTTCAAGGCGAGCGCGGCGGTCACAAAAGGAAGGAAGGAAAAATCTTGAACTTGACCCTGATCTGACGTTCTGAACATACA
>CAZJAY010000314.1:0-2405 GCA_964543915.1 uncultured Methylocystis sp.
ACGTCTGCCCGCCGCCGACTGCGCCCCCGGCGACAAGGCTTTCGACAACGCGTCCCACTTTTGCGCTGGCGAACCGTCGCCCGCCCGGGGCGGGCGCAAAAAAATCCCCGACGATTTCCTGGATCCGGGCGATGGCCGCGCCGAAGCCAGCGATATCCTCTTCCGCCAGCGCCGGCAGGGCCTGCATCAACACGCGGCGGCAAAGTTCTCCGGTCGCTTCGGCGCCAAGCGGCGCCAGTGCGGCGAAAGCGTCTTTCTCGCCGGCGCCATGCAGCCCCACGGCCGTCGCGTCGCGGACGAGGATCACGCGCCAGCGTTCGGGGAAGGCGGCGAGCGCGTTGACGGGCGGGGTCAGGGTTTGCGGCCCGCGACCGCCATCGACGATCACGCCGCCATGACCGAACAGGCCGGCGCCCAGACCCGAACGCGCGCCGCGCGCGAGCATGGCGGCGTCGGCCGCCGCGTCGTCCGGCAGGTCTTCGAGCCGGCGTACCGCCGCCGCGATCGCAAGCGCGAGCTGGGTGCCGGAGCCGAGGCCGGCGTGTGCGGGGATGGCTTCGTGGATCGTCAGCGCATAGCGCCCGCCGGGGGCCAGAGTCGCCCGCGCGGCGTCGAGAAGGCGGGTCGCCCGGCCGGCTTCCGGCCCCTCGGCGCGCGTGTCCTCGCCGCTCCCGGTGCGTGACAGTGTGAGGCGGGTGAGCGGACGGTCGATCGCGAGGCCGATGCCGCCGAATTTGCGTCCCAGCGCGCCAGCCATGTCGAAAAAACCTAGCGGCAGCAGCGCCGCCGCCGTCACGCTCACCTTCGCCGACATGTCGCTCCCTTCCGGTCATGCGAGACATTGGATCGGTTTAGGCTATATCTGCGACAGACGAAAGGAGCCGGCGCCGAAGCGTCGGCCGTGAAACGGAGAGCGGCCATGTCGGGCGAGAAAAAAGTCTATTCGGAGGAGGAGATTCGCGCGTGGCTGGCGCGCGAGCTTCCGCATTGGCGATACGAAAATGGCTGGCTGCGCCGCAAATACAAAACCCATAGCTGGAAGGGAACCATGATGGCGCTCAATACGGTTGGCCATCTGGCCGAGGCCGCATGGCATCACCCGGATATTGCGGCCTCCTACGCATGGCTTGAGGTCAAACTGATGACCCACGACGCGAAGGGAATCACCGACAAGGACTTCGAACTCGCCAGACAGATCGAGGCCGTCGTCGGCTGGCGACCGGGCAAGGCGGGCGGCGCCCTCGAGGGCACGCCGGAAACCGATCAGCGCTTCGCCTACATCAAATACGACGACTGACGCGACGATGACGCAGGAACCGCCCGCAGTCGACCGCACCGCGATCGCCGCAGCACGTGACGCATTTTTTGCGCGGATCGGCGCGCGTCCTCTGATCATGGGGATCCTGAACGTAACGCCGGATTCCTTTTCTGACGGCGGGCTGTTCGTGACGCCAGCGGCGGCGCTCGCGCAGGCGCGACGGCTTGTGGCCGAGGGCGCCGATATCATCGACGTCGGCGCTGAATCGACCCGGCCGGGCCATACCCCCGTCTCGCCCGAGGAAGAGTGGGCGCGTCTCGCGCCGCTTCTGGCGACCCTCGTTCAGGAAGCCGGCGCGCCGGTTTCGATCGACACCTACAAGGCCGGGACGGCCCGCCGCGCGACGGAAGCGGGCGTCTGCGTCATCAACGACATCTGGGGACTTCAGCGCGATCCGGAGATGGCTGCGGTCGTCGCTGATGCGGGCGCAGGCGTTGTCGTGATGCATAATCGCGAAACGACCGAGCCAGACATCGACATCGTCGACGATATGCTGCGGTTTTTTGAACGCTCGCTTGACATCGCGCGGCGGGCGGACGTGCCGGAGCGGTATGTCGCGCTCGATCCGGGCGTCGGCTTCGGCAAAAGCCGTCAGCAGAATTATGACGCCTTGCGCGCAATCCCGCGCCTGTGCGCGCTCGGATTTCCGGTGCTGGTCGGCGTGTCACGCAAATCGATATTCAGGGATCTGCCCGATGGTCGCGTCGAAGGCCGGCTTACCGGCACGCTGGCCGCGAATCTTCTTGCCGCAGCGGATGGGGCGCAGATTTTCAGGGTTCACGACGTGGCCGAACATCGCGCCGCCTTTACGGTGTTTGCGACCCTGCGCGGCGACAGAATGGAGGCGTAGGCATGCGGGTGGGTTTCGGGCTCGGCGGCAATATCGGCGATGGACCCGCCAACATTGCGAGGGCGCTGGCGCTGATTGAAGAACGCGGAATCGCCGAGCTTTCGGCGGTCTCGCGCATCTACCGCACGCCGCCGTGGGGCGACGTCGACCATGGCGACTTCGCCAACGCCTGCGCCATTGGCGAAACCCGTCTGACTCCTTACGAATTGCTGGCCGCCTTCAATAAAATAGAAGCCG
>CAZJAY010000315.1:0-2401 GCA_964543915.1 uncultured Methylocystis sp.
TAAAGCGCGGCGTCGCAGAGTTCGGCGAGATTATGCGGCGGGATCGAGGTCGCCATGCCGACCGCAATGCCCTGGGCGCCATTGGCGAGGAGATTGGGCAGGGCCGCCGGCAGGACGACCGGCTCCTTTTCCTCCCCGGAATAATTCATTGTGAAATCGATGGCGTCTTCATCGATCCCGTCGAGCAGCAGCCGGCTGACCGCCGTCATCCGCGCCTCGGTGTAACGATAGGCGGCGGCGGAGTCGCCATCGACATTGCCGAAATTGCCTTGCCCGTCGACCAGCGGATAGCGGGACGAAAAATCCTGCGCGAGCCGGACCAGCGCGTCGTAGATCGCCAGATCGCCATGCGGATGGAACGAGCCCATCACGTCGCCGACAATCTTCGCGCATTTCTTGAAAGGCGCGCCTGGATCGAGACGCAGAATATGCATCCCATAGAGAATGCGGCGATGGACGGGCTTCAATCCATCCCGGGCGTCGGGCAAGGCCCGGCCGGTAATCGTCGACAGCGCATAGCGCAGATAGCGTTCTTCGAGCGCTTCGCGCAGATCGACCGGCGTCGCCGGCGTTTCCTCGCCGCCGCTCCTGCGCCCGCCCGCGCTCCCCTTGCCCGCCGTTCCGCCTTTTTGCGTCATTCGCCTCGTCCCGCAGCCCGTTCGCATCGCGCGCATGCCGCGCCATGCGAGGTGAATCGCCTTTTACCGTCAATCGCCGCCCGTCGCATGGAAAATGCCCGCACAGCCCCTGGCGCGGCCCGTCAATCCACAGCTTCCCGCGTCGGGCGGCGGGCCGGCTTTGGCTCTTGCGCGAAGCGCGGCCCGTCCGCTAGAAGCGCATCGTGTACGTCACGCATGACGCGGGGCGAGCGCCTCTTTTTCCTCTCCGGCCGGCGGAGCCATCCCATGAAAAAGTCTCTCGCGATACTCATCTGCGCGGCCTGCGCCCTGGGAATCGCGCGTGCGCAGGCGGCGGATCTGGCGGCTGTCGCGGAATCGGGGGGCGGCGCGCAGACGCAGCGGCGACCCCAGGCCGAAGCGGAAGCGCAAAATCCGATCCAGAGCCTTTGTCGGGAAATTTTCGTCGATACCGACGAAGGCTATGGCGTCACGAATCGCGAATCGCGCACGATTTGCGACGATCCGCGCTGAAGCGCGTCGAGATAGAGCGCGCGCGCCAGCGGCAGCGTAAGGCCGCGCGGCGCAAACACATCCCGCATCAGAAAAGCGCCGGTCAGGCGGAAGGCGGCCGCAAGCTCGGCCAATGAGGCGTTGTCGTCCGCATTCCTCAGGAACGAAGGATAGGGCAACAGACGGTCGCGCCAGGGCGCGCCCGCGGCGCGGGTCACCGCGCGACCCGATTTCGGCGAAACATAGGCGAGGTCCTCGCGGGCGCCGGTCAGCGCGCAGCGTTCGAGATCGAGACCAAAACCGAGCGCCTCCAGCATTGCGAGTTCGAACCGCGCCATCGCAACGCCGGCTCCGGTTTGGTCATCCGGCGCGCCGCACAGGCGCGCAACGATTGCGTCGGCATGATCGAAAAGCGCCTCATGGGGATCGCGTTCGGGCAAAAGCCGCAGAAAGGCCGTGAGCGCGGCGAGGCCGTGCAGCCCCGCGGCCCGATCCAGGAAACGCGCGGCGCGGGCTTCGAGCAATTCGACGGCGAAAACGCCCAAATGCTCTTCGAGCCGCGCCCGACAGAGGGCGACGACGAGATTGCCCGGCTGCAAAGCCGCGCGCATATCCGGCGAACGACCGCCGCGCACGACGCCCAGATGGCGGCCGCGCGCCCTTGTCATGAGTTCGAGGATAACAGCGCGTTCGCCGAGCCGGCGCGCGCCGATCACCAGTCCCGCCTCACCCCATTCCATGCCGCCGCGTCCGCGCGCTAGACCTCGGAAAGTTTCAGATCAGGCGCGTAGTCGAGCCCGGCGACGTCCTTGACCACCGCCAGGCCGCAGATCACCCGGTTCTGCGCCGAATCGAACGTCAGCGTCGGCGGACCGTAGAGGCTCCAGCCCTTGCTCAACGCCTCTGTGACGCGATGGCAGATACTCGCGTCGTCCGGCCCCGTGAGGTAGCGGTAGACGGTGGTGACGCTGCGTTTCGTGGACATGGCTTTCTCCCGGAAGTCGAATCGGCGGGTGCGCGGTTTATTCTATTCGCCCTTTGGAAACTCCAGACGCATCTCCCGGTAGCGTTCAGGATCATCCTGCCAGTTCTCGCGGACTTTGACGAAAAGAAACAGATGCACCGGCTGTTCGGCGGCCTCGGCGATTTCGCGCCGCGCGGCCTGGCCGATCGCCTTGATCGTGCGGCCGCCCTCGCCAATGACGATGCGCTTCTGCCCTTCGCGCGCGACGTAGATGGTCTGCTCGATGCGCGCCGATCCATCCTTCTGC
>CAZJAY010000316.1:0-2395 GCA_964543915.1 uncultured Methylocystis sp.
CCCTGGTAGTTCACGCTCGTGCGGCCTGAGGCGATGTTATTGTTATGCGCGTTGATATCGCCTGAAAAGCGGAATTCCGAGGTCAGCATATTCATGCGGCCCAGATCCCGGTAAAGCGCTTCGGCTTTCAGCGACCAGTGCGGCGTAAACATCCATTCGGCGCCGCCGCAGGCTGTCTAACCGGTGAGGGTCTGGCTCTGGCGACCGCCGCCGATCCGGGTGTTCGTCAATTCATAGGCGCCTCTGGGATAGGCGTCTTCGACGCCGGTCTGCGCGACATTGGCGAAGGCGCCGCCATAGGCGAGGCCGCCCGTGCCATAGACCAGTAGTGTGGGCGTCCAGAGATAGCCCACTCGCCCGCGCACCGTGCCCGGCCAGTCGACGCCGCCCTCGACAACACTCGAACCCACCGCCGTCATTTCATGCAGAATACGGGAGAGATTGGGGCTTGCGGCGGCGCCCGTGGCGATCGATCCGCCCCGCACGCCAGCGCCCTGAATATCAGCCTCAAGACCAAGCAGGATGCTGGAGCCATATTGATAATCATAGCCGACCTGACCGCCGCCGATGAAGCCGGATTGCGTGTGCGACGCGCGGCCGCCGAGCTCGAAGGCCGCATTGCCGCCCGAAATCGCCGTGCCGTCATCAACAAAGGTCCATGGCGGCGCGAAGTTCCGGGCGTCGATATTCGGGTTCGTGCCGAAATTATAGCCGGCGTTCATGCCGGCGTAGAAACCGGTCCACAACGGCGGCGGTGGAACATAGACCGGGGCCTTGCGCGACGGCAGGTCAGCCGCGAACGCCGAACAGGCGGAAACCGTGGCAAGCGTCGCGACCGACGCGAGAAGCGCGTTTTTCATCGAAAATTCCTTGTCCAGCCTGTGCAGACGTTTTTGTTTTGCGATTGCCCGGACCTCGAGCCGGCGAACGACCGCATGCGCGTGACGGTCTCACTGCTGCCGCGGACATTCAAGATAATCGCCAAGATAAAGCTTTTGTCTCTGCTTTGTTGACAAATGTTGCCATTGCGCAACAGCGCGATCGGGGCCTGTCAGCCGACGCGTGACTGCGAGATCGTCGAAGATTTCTATATCGGGCTGTCCGCCGGCGTATCAGTTCCGCGCGCCGTTTCAGCGAAGCGGGCGGATAGAAGGCGGCTCGTGATTCCCGTTTACGCGGCCAGTTCTTTCAGGCCCTGACGAATCAGCGCGCCGGTATCGGCGTCCGCGCCGAGTTTCTTCACACTGGCGGCGATTGCCGCGGCGGCCTGCGGGCGGCCGTAACCAAGATTGACCAGCGCCGAAATTGCGTCGCGAACGGCGGAAGGCGCATCCCCCGGTTCGCTATCGCCAGAGAGTTTGGCGACCAGCGGATCGACGGCGCCGAAAGCCGGCGCCTTGTCTTTCAGTTCAGCGACGATGCGCGCCGCGAGTTTCGGGCCAACGCCTGGCGCGCGCGCCACCATCGCCTTGTCTTGCGTGGCGATGGCGGTCACGAGTTCGGTCGGCGACATGATCGAGAGAATCGCCAACGCCACTTTCGCGCCGACGCCCTGAACGCCCTGTAGCAGCCGGAACCAGTCGCGCTCGGCGTCCGAGTCGAAGCCAAACAGGCGAATCGAATCCTCGCGCACCTGGGTTTCGATCGCGAGCGCGGCGGCCTCGCCCGGACGCGGCAATTTTTGCAGCGTTCGACCTGAGCAATGCACGACATAACCGACGCCCTGCACGTCGAGGATAACGAAATCCTCGCCATAGCTGTCGATCAGCCCCTTGAGCTTGCCGATCATGAGGCGATCGCCCGCATCCGCGCGCCACGATGCTGCGCGTGGCAGATGGCGACAGCCAGCGCATCTGCGGCGTCGGCGCTTTCGGCTGAACTGGCCGGCAGAAGCACCCGCACCATGGTCTGGATCTGCCGTTTATCGGCGTGACCGGCGCCGACCACGGTCTTTTTCACGACATTGGCGGCGTATTCGGCGACGATCAGTCCGGCCAGCGCCGGAACCGCGAGCGCGACGCCGCGCGCCTGGCCGAGTTTCAGCGCCGATTGCGGATCGCGATTGACGAAGGTTTCTTCTACCGCGGCTTCATGTGGCGCGTAGTCCGCGATCACCTGCATCAGCCCTTCGTGCAGGTCACGCAGACGCGGGCCCATGTCCTGATCGGGCGCAGGTTGCACCCGTCCGCAGGCCACAAAGGAGAGGCGCGAGCCCTGGCAATCGACGATCCCCCAGCCGGTGTTGCGCAGGCCGGGATCGACGCCAAGGATACGAATCGAAGCGACGGTCATGGCGTCACGCTAGCCGTAACTGCAGCCGCCGGGCTAGGGGTCGGGCGATGGTCGCAGAAAAGAAAAACCCCGGCGCGTCGCCGCGTCGGGGTTCGTTTCGCTC
>CAZJAY010000317.1:0-2385 GCA_964543915.1 uncultured Methylocystis sp.
GCGTTCGACGGTTCGATCTTTTGCGCATTGCGCGATGGAGAGACGATGATCTTTCCGCCTGACCGCCCCTTGCCGACATAGTCGGTCGCCTCGCCTTCGAGATGCACCGTGACGCCGCGCGCAAGGAATGCGCCGAAGCTTTGTCCCGCGGTCCCCGATGCGCGAATGTCGATCGTGTCTTCCGGAAGGCCCGCATGTCCGTAGATACGCGCGACTTCGCCGGAGAGCATGGCCCCGAAGGTGCGATTGACGTTGCGGATGGGCGTCTCGATCGACACTTTCGCGCCGCGATCGAGCGCCGGTCGCGCTTCTGCGATCAGGACATTGTCCAGCGCCGTTTCAAGACCATGGTCCTGTCGAAGACTATGACGGATGGCGTCGCCCGCGCCGGCAGGCTTGTGGAAAAGCTTCGAGAAATCCAGTCCGCGCGTTTTCCAGTGGGCGAGCGCGGCGGTTTTGTCGAGCATCTGCATTTGTCCGACGAGTTCGTCGAAGTTGCGATAGCCCATTTCGGCCATCAACTCGCGCACCTCTTCGGCAACGAAGAAGAAGTAGTTGATCACATGCTCCGGCTGTCCGACGAAACGCTTACGCAGCACAGGATCCTGAGTGGCGACGCCGACGGGGCATGTATTCAGATGACACTTGCGCATCATGATGCAGCCGGCGGCGATAAGCGGCGCCGTCGAGAAACCGAATTCATCGGCGCCCAGCAGCGCGCCGACAATGACGTCGCGCCCCGTGCGCAGCCCGCCATCGACCTGCACCGCGATACGCGAGCGCAGCCCGTTGAGCACCAGCGTCTGATGCGTTTCGGCAAGACCGATCTCCCACGGCGAGCCGGCGTGTTTGATCGAGGTGAGCGGCGATGCGCCGGTCCCGCCCTCGAACCCCGAAATCGTCACATGGTCTGCGCGGCCCTTTGAGACGCCGGCCGCAACGGTGCCGACGCCAACTTCCGAAACGAGTTTGACCGAAACGTCGGCCTTCGGATTCACATTCTTGAGATCGAAGATAAGCTGCGCCAAATCCTCGATTGAATAGATGTCATGATGCGGCGGCGGCGAAATCAGACCGACTCCCGGCGTCGAATGCCGCACCTTGGCGATAACGGCGTCGACCTTGTCGCCTGGCAGCTGACCGCCTTCGCCGGGATTCGCGACCTGCGCCATTTTGATCTGGATCATGTCAGCATTGACGAGATATTCCGCTGTCACGCCAAACCGTCCCGAGGCGACCTGCTTGATCGCGGAGCGCTTAGAGTCGCCGTTGGGTTCCGGCCTGAAGCGCTCCGGCTCCTCGCCGCCTTCTCCCGTATTCGACTTGCCGCCGATGCGGTTCATCGCGATGGCGAGGGTGGTATGCGCCTCGCGCGAAATCGATCCAAACGACATCGCGCCCGTGGAGAAACGCTTGACGATTTCGCTCGCCGGCTCGACCTCGTCCAGCGGAACAGGCGTGCGTCCGTCCTCCGCCGCAGTCTTGATGCGGAAGAGACCACGCAGGTTCAGCAGGCGCTGATCCTGTTCGTTCAGCTCACGCGCAAAGGCGCGATACTCATCCCGCGCGTTTCCGCGCACGGCGTGTTGTAGCAGCGACACTGTCTGCGGCGTCCAGCTATGCGCCTCACCGCGTATGCGGAAGGCGTAATCGCCGCCGACATCGAGCGCATCGCGATAGACGGGGGCGTCGCCGAAAGCGAGCCGGTGACGGCGGACCGTCTCTTCCGCAATCGCGTCGAGACCGACGCCATCGATGCGCGTCGTGGTGCCGGTGAAAAACTCATTGACGAAATCCTGCGCAAGACCGACCGCATCAAAAATCTGCGCCCCGCAATAGGACTGATAGGTCGAAATGCCCATTTTCGACATGACCTTGAGCAGGCCCTTGTCGACCGCCTTGATGTAGCTTTTGATCGCCTCATAGGGCTTCACCGCCGCCGGAAGATCCTTCGTCGAGGCTTCGAGCGTATCGAAGGCGAGATAGGGATTGATCGCCTCGGCGCCATACCCTGCGAGACAGGCGAAATGATGCACTTCGCGGGCCTCGCCGGTCTCAACCACAAGCCCGACTGACGTGCGCAAGCCCTTTCGGATCAGGTGATGATGAACCGCCGCCGTCGCAAGCAGCGCGGGGATCGGGATACGATCCGGCCCGACCATGCGGTCGGAAAGGATAATGATATTGTATCTGCCGCTGACGGCGTCCTCGGCACGCTGGCACAGTCGATCGATCGCACCGCGCATGCCCGCAGCGCCCTTCGAAGCGTCATAGGTTATTTCAAGCGTATTGGTGTCGAAACTATCTTAGACCATGCCGATCCAGCGGATCTTTTCATGATCCTCGCTGGTGAGGATCGGCTGGCGCACTTCGAGGCGCTTCTTG
>CAZJAY010000318.1:0-1950 GCA_964543915.1 uncultured Methylocystis sp.
GGCGACCGTCTACAATTCGCTGCACCAGGTCACAGCGGCTGGCCTTCTCCGCGAGATCGCCGTGGATGGCGCGCGCGTCTATTTTGATACGAATACATCCGACCACCACCATTTCCTGATCGAGGAAAGCGGCGAGTTGCTCGATATTCAGGACGCGCAGCTGGCGGTGATCAATCTGCCCGCGGCCCCCGACGGCCTGCGGGTCGAGCGCGTGGACGTCGTGGTGCGCCTGCGCCGCGACCCCACGGACTCCTGACGGCCACTATTCGATGGTCTCGTTCGGGTAGACGCCCCAGAGATTTTTCTGTTCGACGAAACCGTCGAAATCCTTGCCGACCAACCGGCACCAGCTGCCGTCGCAGCCGCGCAGCGAGCCAATGACTCCGGGCGACAGGCGGGCGACCGTTGTTTTGCGGTCGGCGTCCGTCAACGACAGCGGCTCTTTTTTCCATGGGGCGACGATCGCCGTCCGGCGGCCGGAGAGCAGCGAATGCTGCACCCAGCCCTCCGCCCCCTCCCAGTCTCGGATCTTGCGCCAGGTCTCGAATTCGGCAGTGATTTCGACCGGCAGGCCGGCGCGGGCGTAGACCCAGACAGTCCGGTGATCCTTTGAGGGGCCCTCGCGCACATTCACCCGATCCGATTTCAGGCTGACATAGCGCGGGATCGGGAGATTGCTGACGGCGCCCCGTTGCTGCTCCCCGGCGGGCGCGGGATTTGCATGGAAGGCGCTCGCGAAGAGAAAAAAAACGAAGCTGGCCGCGCCGGCGGAAAAACGCGACGATGAAGCTCTTTTCCTCGGCGGCATGGCGGTATTCGGCTCTTCTTGTCTTTGGCCCGCCTTCTGCTAGGAAAGCGTAATCCGGCGCGGGGACGATGTGATCGTTTTGTCGCGTATCGTCGTTAAAACGAGGTTTAAACCGACGGATTTTAACCGGTGGCTCTGCCCGATGCCGGTTCCGATATCTATAATCCGATTGGCGCGGCCAGTCCAAAATCCGAATTTTGATGAATCGCCGAAAGGCCGACCCGGAGAATAAAGCGCGAGATGCCGAGAAGAAAGCCGCTTGTCGTAGTGACGCGTCGACTCCCCGAGGAGATCGAGACCCGTATGTGCGAGCTTTTCGACGCACGGCTGAACGAGTCCGACCGCCCGATGAGTCAGGAGGCGCTCGCCGAGGCGATGCGGACGGCCGACGTGCTCGTGCCCACGATCACGGACCGTATCGACGCGCATCTCATCGCCCAGGCGGGCGAAAATATGAAGCTTATCGCCAATTTCGGCAATGGCGTCGACAATATTGATGTCGTTTCCGCGCTTGGACGCTCGATCACCGTCACCAATACTCCGGGCGTCCTGACCGAGGATACGGCCGACATGACGATGGCGCTCATCCTTTCGGTGGCGCGACGGCTTGTGGAGGGCGCGGGCGCTATTCCTGAAGGCTCATGGGCCGGATGGGCGCAAACCTGGATGCTTGGCCACCGGATCACCGGCAAACGACTCGGCATTGTCGGCATGGGCCGGATCGGTCAGGCGCTGGCGCGCCGCGCGATAGCCTTCGGCCTTTCGATCCATTACCATAATCGTCGGCGCGCGGCGGCCGAGATCGAAGAGCAGCTTGAGGCCACCTATTGGGAGAGCCTCGACCAGATGCTCGCGCGGGTCGACATTGTCTCCATCCATTGTCCGCACACGCCTGCGACCTACCACCTGCTCTCGGCGCGCCGTCTGGCGCATATGCGGCCGCACGATATCCTCGTCAATACGGCCCGCGGCGAGATTGTCGATGAGAATGCGCTCGTTCGCATGCTGGAGGCCGGTGAAATGGCCGGCGCGGGGCTTGACGTTTTTGAACATGAGCCGGCGGTGTCGCCAAAGCTTCTCAAGCTCGCGCAATCCGGCAAGGTGACCTTGCTTCCGCACATGGGCTCGGCGACGATTGAGGG
>CAZJAY010000318.1:1960-2383 GCA_964543915.1 uncultured Methylocystis sp.
CGGATTGATATGGGCGAAAAAGTAATCGTCAATATACGGACCTTCATGGACGGGCATCGTCCGCCGGATCGCGTTCTGCCAAGCATGCTTTGAGCGCTATCGGGGGCAGGTCGCCGGCTTCCCCCGGAGCCGCGCGTTCCGGCTTGACGGCGCGCGGCGGCCACGCTTTTGCCGCGAGCGCGGGGTAGACGCGCCTGTTTTCCGGATAAGGGAGATTTCGGGAATGAACCGCATCACCATTTTAGCCGACGCCCTGCTCGGCGCGATCGTCATCGCCGCGCCGGCGGTGGCGAAAAAAAAGCCATCCCAGCCCGACGCCGCGCAGCAGCAGGGCGAAGGCCAGCAGCAGGACCCGCAGAATCAGAATGTGGAAACCGGCGGCATTCCCCGCTACCAGCCCTTCCCGCATTACAGAAATTTCAA
>CAZJAY010000319.1:0-2381 GCA_964543915.1 uncultured Methylocystis sp.
GCCACTGCTTTACGCGCCCCATCGCGCCCTGAACGGCTTTCGTTCCGATACGCATCGTTCGGCGCTCGGCTGGCGGCGTGTGCCCTACATCTGGTTTGGCACATTGATGCAATTCGGCGGTCTCGCCATCATGCCGTTTTCCCTGCTCATCCTTTCCGGCGATACAACGGGACCAATGATAATCGGGCAGATGGCGGCCGCTTTCGCATTCCTTCTCGTCGGAGCAGGTCTTCATACGGTTCAAACGGTCGGTCTCGCGCTCGCGACCGATCTTGCGCCTGAAGCCTTGCGTCCGCGCGTGGTCGCCCTGCTTTGCGCCTAGCTGCTGGTCGGTATGGGCGCGAGCGCTGTCGTCTTTGGCGCATTGCTCGCCAATTTCAGCGCGGTTCGACTTATCCAGGTGGTGCAGGGCGCCGCAGTGGTCACGCTGGCGCTGAACTGCGTCGCGCTCTGGAAGCAGGAGGCCCGCGGCGCGTTGCCGCCGGCAGGCGATATAGAGTTTGGCGACGCGTGGCGACGCTTCGCCAATTGTGGCCGGGCGCGCCGTCGGCTTTTCGCGACCGCGCTAGGCACGGCCGGCTTCAGCATGCAGGACATTTTACTCGAACCCTACGGCGGTCGCGTTCTGAACCTGCCCGTATCCGAAACAACGGCGCTTACCGCAATGCTGGCGCTTGGCAGTGGTTGCGGACTCATCGTGGCGGCGCGACGATTGACGCGTGGCGCCGACGCCCATCGTATCGCCGGCATTGGCGCCATTGTGGGGGTCCTCGCCTTCTGCGCCGTCATTTTTGCGGCCCCGGCCGGTTCCGCGACGCTGTTCACCCTCGGGGTGACGTTGATTGGCGTTGGCGGCGGATTATTCGCGCATGGCACGCTTACAGCCTCCATGGAGGCGGCCGAAACCGAGGATCGCGGCCTCGCGCTTGGCGCCTGGGGCGCGGCGCAGGCCACTGCGGCGGGTCTTGCGATCGCTACAAGCGGACTGATCAACGATACCGCATCCGCGCTCGCGTCGCGCGGCGCGTTCGGGGACGCGCTCGTCAGTCCGGCTACGGGCTACGGGATAGTCTATGGCGTTGAAATTTTCCTACTTCTGGCAACGGTTGTTGCGATCGGTCCCCTGGTCCGGTTTGCAAGATCGCCAATCAACGGGACGAAGGACTTTGATCTGCTCGCTTCGCCCGGTCTTAACTCGGGAGTCATGTGATGTTTCGTGGGGCCATCACCAGCCATATCGATGTTGCACAGGTAACGCTTTACGCTTTCTGGATCTTCTTCTCCGGACTGATCTTCTATCTGAGACGGGAAGATCGGCGTGAGGGTTACCCGCTCGAATCCGAGGATCTCGGAGTCGGCGATCGGGGTTTTCTTCTGATCCCCGAGCCCAAGACTGTCCTGCGCGCCGACGGATCGGTCGGGTTGGCGCCCACTTTTGACTCGCGCGATGGCCATGTCCGGAACGCTGTCAAGGTCGCGCCCTGTCCCGGCGCGCCGCTGACGCCGGAAGGCGATCCCATGCGCGCGGAAATTGGACCGGGCGCCTATGCGCTGCGCGCTGACGTGACAGAGAAAACCTTTCATGGCGAAGATCTCATCGCGCCATTGCGGATCGCGACGAATTTCGCCGTCGCCAGCGAGGGTCCGGATCCGATCGGCATGGAAGTGGTTGCGGCGGATCGCGATATCGTCGGCGTCGTCAAGGATGTCTGGGTCGATCGTTCGGAATGTATGATCCGTTATTACGAGGTGGCGCTCGGCGATAACGAAAGCGAAGGCGAAGCTGAAGGCGGCGCACGTTCCGTCCTTCTTCCGGTCGGCTTCGCGAATGTTGACGCTTCGAAACGAAGGATCGACGTGACCGCAATCCTCGGTGCGCAATTTGCGAATGTGCCTGCGACGCGCGATCCCGACAAGGTGACCCTGCTCGAGGAAGAGAAGATCTCAGCCTATTATGGCGCCGGCACGCTTTACGCGACGCCGGCCCGACTGGAGCCGCTGCTGTGAAAGCCATCAATCTCGAAAAGCTGCTGCCCGAGGACATCCCGCAGGGCGAGCGTATTCTCTGGCACGGTCGCCCGAGCTGGATCGCGCTCTTTCGTCGCGCCTATCGCGCTGATTTTGTCGCCGGCTATTTCCTTGCTCTCGGTTGCTGGAATGCGATCGACGCCTTCGGCGCGGGACCCGTCGCATCGGCGATCGCCGCCGCGCGTGCGCTGGCGATCGGATCGGCGGCGCTTGCGCTACTGGCGTTGCTGGCCTGGGCGTCGGCGCGGACTGCCCTTTTCGTCATCCCCTCGCGCCGCGTTGTGATGAAGATCGGCATTGCGCTCCAGGTTTTCTAGAATCTGCCCTTCTCGCAGATCGAGACTGCGGCGTTG
>CAZJAY010000320.1:0-2374 GCA_964543915.1 uncultured Methylocystis sp.
TGTAGACGCGATGGCCGAAGCCCATCAGGCGGAAGGGATCGTTCTTGTCCTTGGCGCGGGCGATAAACTGCGGAATGCGGCTCACATTGCCGATTTCGCCGAGCATCTTGAGCACCGCTTCATTGGCGCCGCCATGGGCGGGTCCCCACAGCGAGGCGATGCCCGCCGCGATACAGGCGAAGGGATTCGCGCCTGAGGAGCTGGACAGGCGAACGGTCGATGTCGACGCATTCTGTTCGTGGTCCGCATGCAGGATGAAGATGCGATCCAGCGCCCGCGAAAGGATCGGATTGACCCTGTATTCTTCGCAGGGCACTGCGAAGCACATGCGCAGGAAGTTCGACGTGTAGTCGAGATCGTTCTTCGGATAAACAAAAGGCTGGCCGACTGAGTATTTATAGGCCATCGCCGCCAGGGTTGGCACTTTCGCAATCATGCGCGTCGATGCGACCATGCGCTCCACCGGATCGGCGATGTTGGTGGAGTCGTGATAGAAGGCTGACAGCGCGCCGACGGATGCGACCATAACCGCCATCGGATGGGCGTCACGCCGGAAACCCTGGAAGAAGCGCGCCATTTGTTCATGCACCATCGTGTGGCGCGTGATGCGATAATCGAATTCTGCCTTTTGCGCCGCGGTCGGCAATTCGCCGTATAGAAGCAGATAGCAGGTCTCAAGAAAGTCGCCGTGCTCTGCAAGCTGGTCGATCGGATAGCCGCGATAGAGCAGCACGCCTTCGTCGCCGTCGATAAACGTGATTTTCGACTCGCACGAGGCGGTCGAGGTGAAGCCGGGATCGAAGGTGAAAAGATCCGTCGACCCGTAAAGGGCGCGAATATCCACGACCGCCGGACCCATCGTGCCTTCACGAACCGGGAGATCGATCGACTTGCCGTCGACCGTCAGCGAAACTTTCCTGTCGGCCATGATCACCCCTTCAGGCTGCCGTGTCCGCCGCACCTCGACGGTCGCGCCGCATGCGCTGGCTTTCCTTCTCATTCGCCCCGTCCGGGAAGAGCGCGCGCCGCGAAAATAATTTCGCCTCGAGCGAGGGACGACGCCGGGAAAGGCAAGGTTGTGCGACGCACAAAACCTATCGCATGACCAAGGGCTGTCAAGCTGTTTCGGGTTGCGTAAACGCATCCGAAACGGCGTTGATACTGGGCAAAACGATGTCTTTAGAGGCAGCGCCGACATAACGGGCGCCCCCGGAGGCGCACATTGCCGTGAGCGCGGTCAGGCGGTCGTTACGGCGCTCTGATCCGCAATGCGCGCGAGACTTTCGGCGCGCCCGAGAATTTCGAGCACGTCAAAAATGCCGGGCGAGGTCGTGCGGCCGGTGAGCGCTGCGCGCAGCGGCTGGGCGAGGTCGCCGAGGTTGACGCCGAGTTTCTCGGCGGTTTCCCGCACCGCCGTTTCGATGGCTCCGGCTGTCCATTCCGGCAGGGCGGCCAGCCCGGGCTCAAGCGCCGCCAGTCGCGCCCGTCCTGCGTCGGAAAGAAGCTGGGCGGCCTTTGCGTCAAGCGTCACCGGGCGTTGTGCGAAAAGGAAAGCGGCGCCATCGAGAAGCTGGTTGAGCGTCCGCGCGCGTTCTTTCAGACCCGGCAGCGCTGCGCGCAGTTGCGCGCGCTTTTCCGGGTCGAGCGCTGCGGCGATTTCGGGGCCGCCTTCGAGCCACGGCAGGGTCGCGATGAGCGCATCGAACAGATCGTCGTCATTCGTATCGCGCAGATAATGCCCGTTCATGTTTTCGAGCTTGGCGAAATCAAACCGCGCCGGCGAGCGATGCACCTGCGCGAGATCGAAGGCCTCGATCATTTCCGGAAGCGTGAAAAATTCGCGGTCGCCCTGGCTCCAGCCGAGCCGCACCAGATAGTTTCGCAACGCCGCCGGCAGATAGCCCATCGCGCGATAGGCGTCGACGCCCAGCGCGCCGTGACGCTTCGAAAGCTTTGCGCCGTCCGGACCATGAATGAGCGGAATATGGGCGAACGCGGGCGGACGCCAATCCATCGCTTCGTAGATGTGCTTCTGGCGCGCAGCGTTGGTCAGATGGTCGTCGCCGCGAATAATCTGCGTCACGCCCATATCGTGATCGTCGACGACCACCGCGAGCATATAGGTCGGCGTCCCGTCCGAGCGCAGCAGGACAAAATCGTCGATGTCCTTGTTCGGGAAAACAACGCGCCCCTGAACGGCGTCCTCGATCACGGTTTCGCCGTCGAGCGGCGCCTTGAGGCGAATAACGGGCGCGACGCCGGCGGGCGCGTCGGAGGGATCGCGGTCGCGCCCGCGGCCGTCGTAGCGCGGCGGACGTTTTTCCGCGCGCGCCCGTTCGCGCATCTCTTCAAGCTCCTGCTGTGAGGCGTAGCA
>CAZJAY010000321.1:0-2360 GCA_964543915.1 uncultured Methylocystis sp.
CGCGTAAACAGGGAAATCGCATACTTCGAAAGGGAATGAAAATTCTTCGCGAAGATATGAACGCCGTCTTCAGCAACCTCGATGCGGTAATTCGCATCGCGCAATTCGCGGGCGAGCTCCTCGATTTCCGCCGGCGTCGACGCCCAGGGGCTTTTGTCATGAACCTGTAGCAGCGCGTCGGAATAGCCTTTCGGCAAGGCGCGATCCGCCCGGGCCGCATACATGAGCCGGCGCGCCGCATCATGCTCCTGAATGGTCCGTCGCGTATGTGGACTGACCTGCACGGTGAGCAAATGGCGAATATCGAGTTCTGAACATAGCCCGAGCATCGCAGCCGTGATGCCGGCGGTATCGGCGTCGGTCAATTCGGTGAGGTTTCCGGTGCCCATCATGATTTCGGCGTCGGGTTCGAGCGCCCGCAAATTGACATAACGCGCGATCGACCTGGCGAAACCAAAATGGATCGGATCGAGAATTGGATCGAGTATAAAGGAAATTCCGCGCGCACGTGCAATCTGCGCCGCGCGTTGGAGCGACGCCAGATCCCCGTGTGGACGCGGCACGAGCACCGGCTTGACGCTCGAGTGGTCCTGCAGGATCGACAATGTCTCCTCATCAAGACTGAGCAGATGATCGACGCCTGCCCGCGCCGCGCGCGTCAGTTCGTCGATATTGGCGGAATCGACGCTGACGCAAAAATCATCCGCCTTGAGCGCCGCGATACATGCTTCCAGATGGTCGAAGGGCGTGTCGGGCAGACAGCCAAGATCTATCACATCGGCACCGGCCGCACGTAGGCCCTTCGCTTTCGAGAGAATATCGTCGACGCTCATTTTGGTCGCGTCGACGATCTCGGCGAAAATACGCATGTCGTGACGGGAAAGATCGGGCTTCGCGCCCCCGCGTCCGAGAAATGCGGGAAGATCGGCGATTTCTTCCGGCCCGCGTTCAAAGGGCACGCCGAACGATTGGCTCAGCGCGTCAAGATCGGCGCGACAGCGCCCCGGCACAATGACGCGGTCGGCCTCAACCGGGCGCGGCAGGCGACGCTCGATGATTTCCTGCGTCATCAGCGCCGCAACCTTCACGCCGATGTTATGCACCCGCCAGTCGCGCGCCTCCGCGCCAAAGCTCGCAATAAGCCGCTCAAGTCGCGGCTGCGCAAGATGACCCGTGAGAAACAGCAGTCGTTCGTCCGACACGCGCATGAAAAGGCTCAGGAGGGCTGTGGCGTGACTTCGCCATGGCGTCGCGCTACCGCCGACTGCAGATCGGCGAGGCTCTCAACTACATCTGTCGCCTCGAAGCTTTTCAGACGTTCGGTGTTTTCGAGGTCGATCCGGCGCGGATACACCATCACCATTCCCTTGGGCGCGCGGGTTTCGAGTTCAGGCGCCGTATCGCAGGCGAAAACAATCGTCGGCACCCGACATTTGCCGGCCTGGGCGAAAACATTGGTTGCGAGATTATCCGAAATCCCGAAGACGCATTTTGCGACCGTGTTGGACGTCGCCGGCGCGACGACAAGCGTGTGATAGACGTTATAGTAAAAGCCGCCGACCGGCGCGGCGCTCGCTGTCGTGTCCTTGAAGATGCGCACGGTCTCGGGAAGATTGAGATCATGCTTGTACATGCGCACGACTTCCGCCGCCGCCTTGCTGACAAAAAGATCGACGTGATCAAGCGTACGGATCATTTCGAGGCATTCGGTGAAAAAATGTCCCGAGCCGGTGAGCGCCCACCCCCACCGCGGCGTTATGATATTTTTGTCTTTCATGATGAAGGATTCCGAGGTGCGGCGTCGATCGCGACGCCCGGAACAGCGCCAACCTCGCGCGCCGTCAGGCGAGGGTCGGAGATTTCAGCCAGGGCGCGCGGACCCGCAACGAACACCGGCGTCTTTCCGACATAGGCGGGAAAGGCGGAATCGACAACCTCGGCGTCGACAAGCTCGGCGAGTGTGGCTCCCCTGTCGACGTCGACGCTCTTTATAAGCAGCAACGCCTGCGCGTTGAGCCGTTGTGCAAGCCAGGCCGAAAGACTGTCAGAGGTCACACGCCACGCGGGTTCAATGTCGCGCGCGCTGGAGATCATGGCCGCCGGTCGCCAGAGCGCGAGCCGACCTTGCGCGTGCAATGCCGCGATTTCGGCGGCCGTCGCGGCGAGATCAAGCCCATACAGCGCGGCGAGCGCGAGCGCGTATTGCTCCATGGCGAGCACTGCCATGGCGTGCCCTGTCGTATCGTCGAAGCCGATTTTCGGTTGCGCTACGCGAACGGCGTCCGCAAAAGGACCGCCGCCAGGCACGATCGCGATAGCCCATGGCAGCGCGCGCAACGTAGCGATCCTCTGGCCCCGCG
>CAZJAY010000322.1:0-2338 GCA_964543915.1 uncultured Methylocystis sp.
TGACCCTATTGTCATCCAGGGTTTTAAGCACGGCATGCGCCAATCGAGCGCCGCAGTTATTCGATGCCGATAATTTTCATCGATCATTTCGCCTCGGTCGGATTCGCCCAGCTGCCGCACCAGCCGGCATAGAGGGCCTCGAGAAACCGATCCCATTCCGCGCGTGTTCGTGTTGGCGGGTAGGGCACGGGGCGGATCGGATGGTCGATCGTCCAGACGGGCGTGATCCGGCCGTCGGGCTGGATTCTGCCGACAGAGAAGGAGCGCCACGCATGATGCGTATAGGGATCGATGGAGATGAGTCCCTCCGGGGCGTCGAGTGTCTCGGTAAGCATCGTGCGCTTCACGCGGGGCACATCGAATGACTGCGCCTCCTCCACGGCCTTGGCCCACAGGCGAACGCTGAAATAGGAGGTGGCGATAACGTCGCCGCCGACCCGGTGGGGACCGTATTTATCGCGAAAGGCCTGAAGAAATCGCGCATTTTCTGGCGTCTGGATCGCCTCGAAGTAGCTCCAGGCGCTGTAATGGCCTTGCAGATGTGCGATCGGCAAGCTCCGGAGTTCCTCCTCGCCGATACTGACCGAGACAACAGGAAGCTTCTGCGCCGAAAGCCCGGCCTCCGCCAGCGCCTGATAGAAAGCCTTGTTGGAGTCGCCAACGACCGAACTGAGCACGACGTCCGGCTGGGCCGCCTTGATCCGCGCCACTGCGCGGGCGACATTGGCACTGCCGAAAAAAATATAGTCCTCGCCGACCACTTCCGCGCCGAGCGCACGAATCGTGTCCTTCATAATTTCGTTGATGCTATGCGGCCAGACATAGTCCGAGCCGATGAGATAGAAGCGCCGGCCGAGATGGTCGAGGCCCCATTTGATCGCGGGAATGACCTGTTGATTGGGCGCCGCGCCCGTGTAGACGATGTTGGGAGATTGTTCGAGCCCTTCATAGGCCATGGGATAAACAAGTAACTGGCCATGTCGCTCGATGACTGGCGCGACCGTCTTGCGGCTCGCGGAAGTCCAGCATCCGAAGATGACGGCGACATGCTCCTCGGAGATCAGGCGCTCGGCCTCTCGCGCGAAGGTCGGCCACTCGGACTTGCCGTCGGCGATAATCGGCTGGATTCTGCGGCCAAGCAGACCGCCCTTCGCATTGATCTCGTCTATGGCGAGCAATTCAGCGTCCACCATGGAGTTTTCGCTGATCGCCATTGCGCCAGAGCGGGAATGCAGGATGCCGACCTTCACCGGAGCGTTTTCCGCGAGGCAGGGCGCAGTCGTGGCGACGCAGGTCGCCATGAAGACGATGGCCCGGGCTGCCGCCACAAGGCCTCTGACCGCGCTGCTGGAAGCTTCGGGGGGCATGCCGGATTTCCCTGATAAATGACGCTCTGACGCCGGACCTTAGGCGATCGTCGCCGCACGCGCCAGAGAGCGACCGATCGTATCCGGCCATCAGGCGCACATCTCGTTGTCGCCATCAAAAAAGCTTCAGCGTGGCGTTAAATCCATTGTTGACTGATTTCGATCCGATCCGGGGCTTGAAAGGAAAATCCCTCGCGGGTTGAAAATTGTATCCGCCCCGCGCAATCGATCCGGCCGCCTTATCGTCAGGCGATGTAATCGCGGCCTGAAGCCGGCGACCGCGCAGAGCCCCGGCCGCAGCTATTGGCCCTGATCGTGAGGCTTGCCCCGCGGCGTCGACATTGGCTGCGCTTTTACGCAGCGCCGGCGACCGGCCTCGCCTCAGCCAGTCGGTCTCCTCGCTCGCGATAGATTACGCTCCGAAGGCGTTATTGTCGACGCCGTAACCCTCCTCGCCATCGGAGGCGGCGATCGCGTCGCACTCATATTCGCGCTCAGCCTGTCCGACGCCGCTCGTCGCGAAGCACGGATCGAAAATGAATTGGGCGCCAGCTCGATCGTTTTTGTCGGAACAGCGACGCCGTGAAGGCGCGTGGCTTCAGATGGAAATCGTTTCAGGTGAACAGGAATTTTCGTTGCGCGGCGTAAACCCGCGTTTGCTTTTCCGCGCAGAGCGACGAGAAGCGGTTCGCCGGGGCGACTAACGAAGATCCTTTTTTCGCATCAATAGCAATTGCCCCGCCTCGATGACTTCGGCGGCGACCGCGGCATCGGCGGGAACGGCCCCATGCGCCTGAACCGTAAGCAGGAATGTTCGCCGATCGTCTGATCCAAAAAGTTCCGTTACGTCGAGGACGCCCGACGATTCCTCTGCCGTCGTAAGGCCGCCAGGGCCAAACAAGGCGGGATCGTGCGTAGCGATCGGGATCGCCGCCGGCGTCGCGGAACGGGGATCAAGCAGAAGAATCCGC
>CAZJAY010000323.1:0-2321 GCA_964543915.1 uncultured Methylocystis sp.
GCGGCGATGCCGATGAATATCAAGGCGCATTTCAGCAACTTCAGAGTCTGGTCGAAAGCGCGGCAGTATATCGAGCTCGTCACGGAGATCTGGCGCGAATGCCTTGACGCCTATGGCGGCCCGTTCCTGTTCGGGGAGATTTCCATTGCTGACGCCATGTATGCGCCTGTCGTCACGCGGTTTCGGACCTATGACGTGGCCCTCGATCCACTCTGTGAATCCTATGCGCGCACAATTCTTGACTGGCCGGACGTTCAGGAATGGATTGAGGGCGCGCGCGCCGAGAAGGACGAGATCGAGGAACTTGAGGTCGAATTCTAGGCCATCCGGCGTCGTTATTTGCCGCCGTCTCCTTTGGGCAGAAGAATAACATGCTCCTGTTCCTCGCCATCATTGCGCGCAACAATCGCGATTGCCGGTTCTGTTTTGCTGAGATTAAATGGCTGATGGGGGACATCCGGCGGGATGAAGATAAAGTCTCCCGCGACATTGACGATGCGTTTCTCCAGTTTCGGCCCATAATGTGTTTCGACCTTGCCCTGGATCACATAGATCGCCGACTCATGTCCTTTGTGAACATGCGCTTCGGCTGATCCGCCCGGTGGTATGACGACTTTCATGAGCGAAAGCCCCTTCGCGCCGGTCGTCTTTGTCGAAACGCCGGGAAAGAAAGGGAGCGCTTGCTTCGACTGCACGCTCTCCCCGATGCGAACGGTCACGATTTCGGTTCCGTCCTTCGCGCCGATAATGGCGGTTTCCGCGCACAGCGGCGCGGCGAACAGAAGGCAGGCGCCAGTGGCGTAGATCAATGGACGCATCGTCCCTATCCCCTTTATTGTAAGCTAACTACCTTATCGATCAGGCTTCAGAGCGTTGTTCCGATCACGCCTAGGATCAGCGCGCTGATCACAATGGCCGAGAGCGGCCGACGCAGCGACGGATACCACGCCGGGAGACGGCCGGCCGCCGTTTCCCTTTGATCATGGATCAGAAGCCCGGCAAAACCTGACGCCAGCAATAAAAGTCCTGCCTTGCCGCCGAAGAGTGTTGCGACGAGCGCGAGATGGGCTGGCGCAACGCTTTTGCCGAGGGACGCCAGCGAGGAGTCATCGCGTAGCATGGCGGCGCCCCAATGGACGCCGCCCATAAACGACAAAATGATCGCGCCGTAGTTGAGCAGAAGAACTACGCCCCATTCCCTCAGGGACCCGGAGATCGGGAATGTCGCGAGCGCGCCGGCGACGAAAGGACTGGCGCCAGCGTAACCGAGATATATTGCAGCCGAAGGCGCGGAAGAATGAGAGTTCACGCAACGCCTCCTTCAAGGGCCGTCCTGCCCTATAACTTAGCCTGCTCGCCGGAACCGGCAAGACCCGTATGGTTGCGCCCCGGAACCATGGAGGCCTGAAACTCTTGGCAAGAATGCGCCGCAAAGCGGATTTGCCGCAAAAATCCTGCCTTACCTGCGGACGCCCTTTTCTGTGGCGCAAAAAATGGCGTGACGACTGGGAAAGCGTTAAGTTCTGCTCTCAGCGGTGTCGGGCCGAATATAAACGAAACGGCCTGAAGGGCGCGCCGCCGCCGTAACCGCATGACAAGGTTCGCGCGCGAGACGATCAGGAGTCCGCCCGGGCGGAGAGTCTTTCTTCGGCGAGGCGCGCGGCTTCCGCACCGGATAGCATGGCGCCGTTGAAGCCATGTTCGCCGCCGAAGGCAGACGCCAGATACAGACCCGGCGCCGGCGTTTCGGGCGTACGCGGAAAGCCGGCGAGAATGGGCGCTTGCGGTGGCAGCGCAGCAAAACCGTAGACGGCCCCTTCCGGCGTGTTCAGATAGCTCGACATCGAGAAGGCGTTCAGGAGCATCCTGTTCGTTACGAGCGCGGAAAAGCCGGGATAGTCCTTTTCGAGCGACGCCTGAACGGCGTCGAGCCAGCGCTCCCTTCGGTCGATCGCGGCTTCCTTCGAGAGCCCTTGCCAGTTCGTGAGCCGGTCGAGGCCCAGCACGCTGAGCAGGATCGGCGGCTCATCCCACAGCCCCGAGTCCACGGCGGTGAAGTTGGCGATGGTGTGCAGCGGCATGGCGGCTTGCGGATCGCGGCTCATCGCATCCGCCCCGTCGCCATACTGGTCAAAACGTTTCATGCCCTGCGGCAGAACGATCGTCGAAAAAGATGTCAGCCCGACGTTTGCCGGTTTCTCCCGTAATCCGACATTCGCCGAGAACAGCGAGGTCGAGAGACGGCGGCTGCAGAAGGCGCGCTCCATCGCCATCGAGAACCGCGCGCGCTACCCGCTGGAGGTCTTTGCCGCGGTCCGCGC
>CAZJAY010000324.1:0-2320 GCA_964543915.1 uncultured Methylocystis sp.
TGCTGCGGCATGCGGCGGCCGTGCGCGTCGCGGCCGCTATGCGCGCCGGAAGCCGGGGGACGCTTCGCGAACTCCGCATGCGCAGGCGACGGCGCCGCCATGTTCGCGGAGATTGACGGACGCGGCGGCGGCGGCGGCGGAACAGCGACGCCCTGCGCCTCGTCCTCCTGACGGCTCGCGCCAAAGGAGGCGAGCCGCTCGAAGATCGATTTGCGACGCGGATCGCCCTGCGCCGTCTCGCCGCGCTGCTGACGCAGCTGATCCTGGACCGGCTTCGGGAAATCTTCGATCTGCGGCATGCGCGGCGCGCGCGGCGGATCAGAAACCGGCGCGCTGTAGGCGGCTGCAGGAGCCGTTTCCATCATCGGCTCGCCATAGGTCGGACGCACGGGCGCGGGTTCATAGGGCGCGCGGGACATCTGCGACGCGGCTTCCGGCGCGCTATAGTGGTGTGCGGCGGGGACGTCTTCGTACTCGTAGTCGTGTGCCGACGACGCATAGGCCGGCGCAGGGGCCGCCGTATGGGCCGGCTGATAGACCTGCGCAGGCGCCGGCGCCGGCGGCGCTTCCTCGACCGCTGACATGACCGACGGCTGGAAGCGCGGCTGTTCAAGCTGATGGCGCATCCGTTCGGCCGCCTCGGTCATCCGGGCGAGGCTTGTCGGGTCCTCGACCGTGATCGACGCGGGATCAATGCCGGTCGCCACGACCGATACGCGCACGACGCCCTCAAGATCGGACTCGAAGGTCGCGCCCAGAATAATATTTGCATCCTCGTCAACTTCCTGACGGATGCGGCTCGCGGCCTCGTCAACCTCATAGAGCGTCAGATCGTGGCCGCCGGTGATCGAGATCAGCAGGCCGCGCGCGCCACGCATCGACACTTCATCAAGCAGCGGATTGGCGATGGCGGCCTCGGCGGCGAGGATCGCGCGACGATCGCCGGACGCTTCGCCCGTGCCCATCATCGCCTTGCCCATGCCGCGCATAATCGAACGGACGTCGGCGAAATCGAGATTGATCAGGCCTTCCTTGACCATAAGGTCCGTCACCGAGGCGACGCCGGAATAGAGGACCTGATCCGCCATCGCGAAAGCGTCGGCGAAAGTCGTGCGCTCGGTCGCGATACGGAACAGATTCTGGTTCGGGATCACGATCAGCGTATCAACGCGGCTCTGCAACTCGGCGATGCCCGCCTCGGCGATCCGCAGACGACGCTGTCCCTCGAAATTGAACGGCTTGGTTACGACGCCGACGGTAAGAATACCCATCTCGCGCGCGATCTGCGCGATGACCGGCGCCGCGCCGGTGCCGGTGCCGCCGCCCATGCCGGCGGTGACAAAGCACATATGCGCGCCCTGAAGCTGCTCAAGAATTTCTTCGCGCGCTTCCTCGGCGGCCGCGCGGCCGACTTCCGGCTGCGCGCCGGCGCCGAGGCCTTCCGTAACCTGAAGCCCCATCTGGATCACGCGCTCGGCGCGCGACGACATCAGCGCCTGCGCATCAGTATTGGCGACCAGGAAATCGACGCCTGACAGACCCGAAGCGATCATGTTGTTAACGGCGTTGCAGCCGCCGCCGCCGACGCCGCAGACAATGATCCGGGGCTTCAGTTCCCGCAGTTCGGGCGCTTTAAGGTTGATCGTCATTTTCAGGCCTTTCGCTTTTCTCGTTTGTGTCCGGGTCCGGCGGCGGTTGTCTCTCTCCCTGGACGCCGTCGCCGGACGCTACGTCCTCGGTCGTTTCGCGGCGACCGCAGTTGCGGGACGCCAAAAAGAATCACTGATTCGTGACTCTAGAAGCCTTCTCTTAACCATCTACTGACGCGGCGAACGTAATTGTCGGTTCCGGTCGCTGCGGCGCGCGCGGGACGCCCGGTTCGCGCCGCGAAATATTCGCGTTCCGCCACCTGCGGATAGACAAGAAGTCCGGCGGCGGCGGCGAAGGCGGGCGCGGCGGCGGCTTCCGGCAAACCCTCAATTCCGATTGGACGACCAATGCGCGCCTGTCCGCCAAGAATGCGCCGGGACGTTTCGACTACGCCCTTGAGCTGACTTCCGCCGCCCGTCAGGACAACACGACGACCGGGCCCCGGCTGAAAGCCCGCGCGCGCCAGACGATCGCGCAGAAACTCGAAGGTGTCCTGGATTCGCGGTAGATTGATTCGCACGCGCTGCGGCTAGGACGTCCGGGCGCTCTGCACGCCCTGATCGCCGACAATTTCGAAGACCACGGCCTCCCGCTCGTCGGAAGCCGACGAGATCGCCGAACCGTGGAAAATCTTGAGTCGCTCCGCATCGGCGAGACGTGCGTCGAGGCC
>CAZJAY010000325.1:0-2315 GCA_964543915.1 uncultured Methylocystis sp.
CAGGATGCGTCCTGATCCCATTTATTTTGCAAGGGCCATGGTCAAACACCGCACGCTTGCGGGCGCATGCATCTTTGCCGCGAAGCTCGTCTATTTCATGCTCAAGGCCAGCGTTTAAACCGCTTTTCGCCGCGCGCCGGTCGACGGGCCGCCGTCGACGGCTCTTGACCTGCGGGTCCGAACCCCCGACACAGTCGCGAAAGGCTTTTCGGGGGCGCGCATGGCGGCGATGATTGACGGACCGCGGGTTCAGGCGAAATCTGGCAGTCCGCGACAATTGGTTGTTTTTCTGCACGGCTATGGCGCTGACGGCGCCGACCTGATCGAAATCGGCCGACAATGGCGGGCGTTTCTGCCCGACGCGGATTTTGTCGCGCCGAATGCGCCGGAGCGCTGCGCCATGTCGCCGATGGGGCGACAATGGTTCCCGCTCACGATGCGCGATCCTGACG
This sequence comes from uncultured Methylocystis sp., assembly GCA_964543915.1. Lineage (GTDB taxonomy): Bacteria > Pseudomonadota > Alphaproteobacteria > Rhizobiales > Beijerinckiaceae > Methylocystis. The sequence goes on from CAZJAY010000325.1 coordinate 453, forward strand.
AGCGTTGGCGCGGCGTCGTGGCCGCCCGTCCGGTTCTCGACGCCTTTCTGGATGCTGAGCTTGCCGCGCGCGGTCTCGACGAGCGCGCGCTTGGCCTTGTCGGCTTCAGCCAGGGCACGATGATGGCGCTCCACACCGGGCTGCGCCGCCGTGTCGCGCCGCGCGCCATTGTTGGTTATTCCGGTCTTCTCGTCGAAGGGCCCGGGCAGGACGTGGAGGGGCCGACGGCTTTTGCCCGCCCGCCCTCCGTGCTGCTCGCGCATGGCGAGGAGGACGAACTGATCCCGGTCGAGGCGTTGATGATGTCAGCCAACGCGCTCGCGGATCTGAACGTGCCGACGCAATGGCATCTTTCCGCCGGGCTCGGCCACGGGATCGATCAGGCCGGGCTCATTCACGGCGGCCTGTTTCTCGCGCAGTCCTTTGGCGTTCAGCTCGATTTGCGGCGCGGATAGACGGCGGGCCCCTTCAGATCCCCTCAAGACCGGCTTCGGCGCCGGCGGTCTCCAGGGCCTCCTCAAGCTGCGGAACCGCCACCCGCCGCGCTGCGCGCCGCAGGATCGGCCGATAGAGTTGCTTGGTCGCCTCGACGAGATGCACGCCGCCGCCTGGCAGGGAAAATCGTCCTGCGATTCGTTCGAAGGCGGGCGCAGACCTGAGAAGCGAGGCGCGCTGAAAGGGCGGGACATAGAGCGCCTCGCCCCAGAAGAGCGGCAGGAATTGCGCTTCCTGAAGCAGGGTCTGCAACTGTCCGCGCGAATAGGGATGGCCAAAGCCGAAAGGCGTCGTGTCCACGCGGGCCCAGAGGCCTGTGCGGCTCGGAGCCACAATCATCACGCGACCGCCGGGGGCCAGAATGCGCCAGATTTCCTCCAGCAGGTCCTGGGGATGTTCGTCGACCTCCAGCGCATGCACGACGAGGATGCGGTCGATGCTCGCGTCCGGCAACGGCGTCATCGAGGCCTCGACGAGCGCCGTCGCCGAGCGGCCGCTGACCGGCCAATGCACGACCCCCTGCGTCGCCGGCATGAACGCCAGCACCCGTAGCGCCTTTTCCCGGAACTCCGCCAGAAATGGCGTAGCAAACCCAATGCCGAGCAGCCGCAGGCCGGCGTTATGGCCCCAGCGCGCGCGTAATTGTTTCACGACAAGACGGCGGGCCACGTCGCCGAGCGCGGTCTCGTAAAAAGCCCTCAGATCCACGACATCAAGCGCCATGGCTTGAACATCGGCGTAATTCACGACCGGCTCAAGACGCCATCGGGGCGCGACACGCGACAGGCGGCGGCCGCGGGGACGAGGGCGGCGCGCAGGTCTGGCGTGACGCGGGCCGCAGGGCCGTGCTAAGCGCGCGGGATGCTTGAAGGCCTCCCCCCCAATGGCGCCAGCCATGTCATGCGTCTGACCTGCGACGAACGACGCGCCCGCGCCGTCGCGGACCTCATCGTGGAAACTTTCGACCCGACCGAAACAGCCGCGGCCGCTTTCGAGGGGCCCGACGGTCAGACCTGGGCCGTCGAGATTTATTTCGCGGAAGAGCCCGAGACAGAGGGCGTGCGCGAACTGATCGCCGCCGCGACCGACGCCGAGACGGCGGCGCAAGCCATTTTTGCGCTCGTCGATAAACAGGATTGGGTTCAGAACGCACTCGCCGGCCTGAAACCGGTACGCGCGGGACGCGTCGTCGTCCATGGCGGACATGACCGCGAAAAGCTGCGCGCCAATGATGTCGGGATCGAGATCGAGGCCGCGCTGGCCTTTGGCACCGGACATCACGGCACGACGCTCGGGTGCCTGCGCGCTCTCGATCGCGCCATTCGACGGCGCCGGCCGAGCCGTGTCATTGACGTCGGCTCCGGCCCG
>CAZJAY010000326.1:0-2311 GCA_964543915.1 uncultured Methylocystis sp.
GATCCGGCGGCCTCCGTCTGGGTGTCGGCGCATGCGGTTTCGGGCAAAACCCATGTGCTTGCGCAGCGAGTGTTGAGTCTGTTGCTCAACGGCGCCGCGCCATCGAAAATTATTTGTCTGACCTTCACGCGCGCCGCCGCCGCAAACATGTCGGCGCGTATTTTCAGGCGTCTCGCGGATTGGGCGCTGCTCGACGATGCAGCGTTGACGAGGGAAATCGAGGCAGCTGGCGCGCCCGCTCCGTCCGCCGCTGATCTCGCCGTCGCCCGTCGGTTGTTCGCGCGCGCGGTGGAAACGCCTGGCGGGCTCAAGATACAGACGATTCACGCCTTTTGCGAAAAACTGCTGCATATCTTTCCGTTCGAGGCGAATGTGCCGGCGGGTTTTCGCGTCCTCGACGATATCGCGCGGGCGGAGCTGCTCCAGCATGCGAAACGCCGCGCACTGCAGCGCGCCATGATCGATGCCGGGACGCTTCACGCCGCCTTGTCTTTCGTGGCGCAACAAACCACCTCCTATAGCTTCGATAAGCTGTGCGACGAATTGATTGACTGTCGCGATGCGCTGGGGGACATGAGCGATCCGGACGAATATGAATCGTCTCTGCGCCGCACACTCAATCTTGAACCTCACGATACAGCCGATTCTGTCGAGGCGGAGATGATCCTCGGCGGCGAGCCGCCTGAAGTCTGGCCCGCTATCGCACAGGCGTTGCAGGAAAGCGAAAAGAAGAGCGAACAGGATATGGCCGAACGGCTCCTGCGAGCCAGTCAACGCGCGCCGCATCCCGACTGTATCGACGATTATCTCGCCGTATTCTTCACGAAAGAGAAGAAGCCAAAGTCAAGATTGCTCACCAAAGTTTTTGCCGCCGCGCATCCGGCGCTTCTTGCGCGTCTCGAAAACGAGAGCGCGCGTCTTCAGGCATTGATCGGGAAAAGCAGGGCGGTCGCCACATTCGCGCGTTCGCGCGCCCTTGCGACGTTGGGCGCCGCCTTCCTTGCGGAATATGCAATCGAGAAACGTCTGCGTAATCTGCTCGACTACGACGATCTCATCGCGCGGGCGCGCGGGCTGCTTCAGCGTTCGAGCCCGTCATGGGTGCTCTACAAACTCGATTCGCAGCTCGATCATATTCTCCTCGACGAGGCGCAGGATACGAGCGCCGCGCAATGGGAAATCCTCGCGGCGATCGCTGATGAATTCGCCGCCGGCGCGGGCGCGCGGGGCAACGCGCGCAGCTTTTTCGCCGTTGGCGACGAAAAGCAGTCCATCTTTTCTTTTCAGGGCGCCGCGCCGGAAAAATTCCACGAGATGCGACGCGATTTCATGCGACGTTTCGGCGCCGGCGACCGACGTTTCGAATCGATCGAGCTGACGTTGTCCTTCCGCTCCGCGCCGGGCGTTCTCGACGTCGTCGACGCCGTGTTTGCGCATGGCGGCAATGGCGTCGGTCTCGGGCGCGCCGGCGATGGGCTGAAGCATCAGGCCGTGAAGCATGATGCGCCCGCGCTGGTGGAAATCTGGCCGCTGATCGGGCCGGGCCCCGCAACAGAGCCGAGCGATTGGCGATTGCCGCTTGATAGTCCCGAACGAAGCGATCCCGCCGAGCGGCTTGCGCGCCGGATCGCGCAGAAAGTCGCTGCGCTGCTTGCGCCGGAGAGCGGCGAGAGCGTGGACGATAACGGGGGGCGCCGCCCGCCGACAGCGGGCGATATTTTGATCCTCGTGCGCAAACGCGGCGTTTTCTTCGAGGCGATTATTCGTGCGCTCAAGGCGCAGGGCGTCAATGTCGCCGGCGCGGATCGTCTCGATATCGCGCGTCATATCGCGGTCGACGATCTTGTCGCGCTGGGCGTCGCGATGCGCGCGCCGATGGACGATCTCACGCTGGCCTGCGTTCTCAAATCGCCGCTCATCGGTTTCGATGACGACGATCTCATCGCGCTCGCGCCCGGCCGTTCCGGATCGCTGCATGAAGCCCTCGCGCGTTCGCCGGCTCCACGGCATCGCACGGCCGCCGCGCAACTCGCCCGATGGCGCGTCGACGCAGCGTCGCTTGCGCCCTTCGATTTCTACCGCAAGGTTCTGTCGCCTGACGGCGGGCGCGCTCGGTTCGTCGCCCGGCTGGGCGTCGAGGCGAATGACGCGCTGGATGACTTCCTGCGCCTCGCGCTCGCCTTCGAGCGCGAAAACGGCGCGTCGCTCGCAGCCTTTCTCGCCATGGTGGCGACGCTCGAACTTTCCATCAAGCGCGACATGGAAACCGTCGGCGATGCCGTTCGGGTGATGACTGTTCATGCGGCGAAGG
>CAZJAY010000327.1:0-2292 GCA_964543915.1 uncultured Methylocystis sp.
GGACAGACGACGCCGGATTGAAAACTGCCGCGATCCAGATATAACGCCATTTCTTCGAGCGTATTGTGCAAGCGAAACGCGAGCCCGCCTGAAAATTTCAGTTTCTCTGCGCGCATACTATCAACAAGGACGAGCATTTCGAAAGCTGTTCGCGCTGCCAGCGTCAAGGCGGCGGCATGCGACGGATCAAGCGACTTTTCCAGTTGGGACATTTTCAACAGTTTGAACAGCTCATTGTTACCGGCCTGCAGGGCGGCTGCGAGTTGCCGTCCTGTTATCGCGTCGTCGCCGACGAGCAGGTCGGCGACGATCCGCAGACGACGGGCGATTTCAGCCTCGACAAGCGCGCGCGGCGGCGGCGCGATCATCAGGTTAACGCAAAGCGACACACCTGCGGGAATGGCGATAAACAACCAGGCGTAGAGCAGTCCGCGTGTAGCGAGTTCGCCCATTTGCACCGAGCCGAGCAGATCAAGCGTGTAGGCGGCAATCAGCGCAACCGTGGCGCCGATCGGTTTCAACTTGCTCGCCGAGGCAAGAAACAGCATGATAAAGGATAGAATGGCCATGCTCGCAACACGTAGCGGAGGCTGATCGATAAGCATCATGACAAGCGGAATCAGTAAAGCGATCACAGCGCTGATTACGACGATCAGCGCCAGATTGGCGATGACGCTGCCCATCCGATCCGGCTTGTTGAGAAAGAAAACAAGATAGATGGTCAAAGCCGGCGATGGCGTCTGGTAGGTTTCGACGACAAGCGTCGTCAGCGCGCAGATGAGCGCCAGACGCAAGGCAAAATCGAAACGACCCGGGAAAGGTGCGAGACTTTGCAGCCAGATATTGCCATCGGGTCGCTCGGCATCATGAACAGGCGGCGCCATGTTTCACCTCGACGACAGCGCTGGCTCCAAGGCGCATCAGATTTTCAGGCGGGTTCGCGAGGCGCACACGCACGGGAAAGCGCTGCGCGACCCGCACCCAGTTCAGGGACCGTTCGACATAGGGCATGTTTTTGGGAAGATTGACCCTGTCCGTATCCAGCACGCCCCAACCGATGCTCTCAACGACGCCCTTGATCGGTGTGCGCCGGTCGATCATCGAATATACGGTGGCGCAATCCTCCGGGGCGATGAAGCTGAGATCGGTTTCACGAAAATTCACGACGGCGTACCACGTCTCTGTGGTGACCAGCGTAAACAGATTTTGCATCGGCGCGACGATCTCCCCCGACTTTACGGTGAGACCGACGATACGGCCATCGTGGGGCGCGCGCACGACCGTATCTTCGAGCGCCCGTTTGGCGATGGCCAACGCCGCCTGACGGGCGCGAATGGCCGCTGCGGGGCCTTCGGTCGTGCTGATGGCGCGTTGCGCGGCGACCTCCTGTTCGCGCGCCTGCGCAAGGGTGGTCGCAGCGTCCCGTTGAGCGGACTGCGCCTGATCCAGCTGCTGTGTCGGCACATAGGCCTTGCCCGCGAGCGGACGCAATCTTTCAGTGGTGCGAACGGCAAGATCGTAGTTGGTCTGGGCGCGTTTGATCTGCTCGCTGGCAATCTGCAGATTTGATTTCTCGGTCGATATGATGCGTCTCTGGGCGTCAAACGCCGCCTCGGCAACGCCGAGATCCGCCTCTGCCTGATCAACGGCGAGCTTGTAGGGCAAAGGGTCGATACGAAAGAGGACATCGCCCTTCGCGACCTTCTCGTTTTCCTCGACTTCAATATCGATCACGCGGCCTCCGACGGCCGCAGCGATATGCACGACTTCGGTGTCGATAGACGCTGCGTCCGAGGAGGGACGACTCACGCTTCTGTCATAGACAAACCACAGGATGGCCGCGCCGGCGGCGATGATCGCAGCCGAAACCGCTCTGGCGCGAGACGCGCGTAAACCACGCCCGGGAGATTTCATTGTCGCGCCTATCGTCCGTAGAACAGGAGCCAGAAGACGCTTCCGACGATGGCGCCGATCGCGACGCAGACGAACAGAAGATAGGGAAGATCGAGGCGCGCCACGCCAATTATGGCGCGCGCGCACAGCGCGCCGAGGACGCCAATGATCGCGCCAAGCAGCCACGCAGGAAAATAGGCGCCGAAGATTGTAAGGGAAGGCGCACCGCTGGCGCAGCCGCCAAGGAAACTCGCAAGGAGCGCAGGAAAGATCAGGGCGCTGCCACGACGGTCTTGTGAATACGCCTCTTGCATGGTCCGGCTCCGCACATATGTGTGATTACATTCATAGCACGACGACAACGACACGTCGATCGTAGACCCTTTATGAGATTGGTTG
>CAZJAY010000328.1:0-2276 GCA_964543915.1 uncultured Methylocystis sp.
GTCGCGCAGCGCCAGCCACGCGCCCGTGATGGAGGCGGTGCGCGTGCCGCCATCGGCCTGGATCACGTCGCAGTCGATGACGATCTGGCGTTCGCCGAGCGCCGGCAGATTGGTGACCGCGCGCAGCGAGCGTCCAATGAGGCGCTGTATTTCCTGGGTGCGGCCGGGGAGTGTTCCGGCGCTCGCCTCGCGGCGCGGGCGCGTATGGGTGGCGCGCGGCAACATCGAATATTCCGCCGTGACCCAGCCGCGTCCCTGTCCGCGCAACCATGGCGGCGGCTTGTCCTCGAGCGAGGCCGCGCACAGCACCTGGGTGTTGCCGAATTTCACAAGGCAGGAGCCTTCAGCGTAACGGGCGACGCCGCGCTCGAAACTGACCGGACGCATTTCGTCTGGCGCACGCTTGCTTGGACGCATCTGGTTTTCCTCGAAAATTCCGCGAAAGAAGTTAAACCGCTTTGCTAATGGACGAAAGGCGACCCGGGATGAAAAAAGCCGACGCCCTTTCGGGGCGTCGGCCGCAAATCTCCCGGCGCGCCGGATCAGGTCAGATACTGGCCGCCGTTGATCGTCAGGGTCGAGCCCGTGATGAAACCGGCGTCGTCCGAGGCGAGGAAGACGACCGCACGCGCGATTTCCTCCGGCTCGCCGAGGCGTCCCACCGCAATATGCGGAATGATATGTTTGTCGAGCACATCCTGCGGGACCGCCTTGACCATCTCGGTCGCGATGTAGCCGGGCGCGATCGCGTTGACGGTGATGCCCTTGGATGCGCTCTCCTGGGCCAGCGCCTTGACGAAACCGATGTCGCCGGCCTTGGAGGCTGAATAATTGGTCTGGCCGGCCTGACCCTTCTGGCCGTTGATCGACGAGATCACGACGATGCGGCCGAACCCGCGATCGCGCATGCCATTGATCACCGGACGGGTGACGTTGAACAACGAATTAAGGTTGGTGTTGATCACCGCCTGCCACTGCGCCAGCTCCATTTTGTGGAACAGGCGGTCCTTGGTGATGCCGGCGTTGTTCACGAGGATGTCGACCGGGCCGACGTCCTGCTCGATCCGGGCGATGCCGGCGGCGCAGGCGTCGTAGTCTGATACGTCGAATTTGAAAACCGGAATGCCGGTCTCCGCCTTGAACTTGTTGGCCGCTTCATCATTGCCGGCGTAGGTCGCCGCAACATTGTAGCCGGCCGCTTTCAGCGCCTTCGAAATCGCCTCGCCGATGCCGCGCGTGCCGCCGGTCACAACTGCTGTTCTCGCCATAGAAAACTCTCCTCCTGCAATTTTTATGATTCGGGTGGACGCACGGCCGACCGGCCGTGCGTAGAAGCTTTCGCCTGATGCAAACGCGAAAAGGGATCAGCGCTCGACGGTCAGCGCGATGCCCATGCCGCCACCGATGCAAAGCGTCGCGAGGCCCTTTTTTGAACCGCGACGCGCCATCTCATGGATCAGCGTAGTCAGCACGCGGGCGCCAGAGGCACCAATGGGGTGGCCAATCGCGATCGCGCCGCCGTTCACGTTAACGATCGCCGGATCCCAACCCATGTCCTTGTTGACGGCGAGCGCCTGCGCCGCAAAAGCTTCGTTCGCCTCGACAAGATCGAGGTCCGAGACCTTCCAGCCTGCCTTTTCGAGCGCCTTGCGCGACGCCGGGATCGGGCCGGAGCCCATAACGGTCGGGTCGACGCCGGCGGTCGCCCATGAGGCGATACGGACAAGCGGCGTCAGGCCGCGCTTCGCGGCTTCTGCGGCGCTCATCACAACGAGCGCGGCGGCGCCGTCATTGATGCCGGAGGCGTTGGCGGCGGTCACCGTGCCGTCCTTGATAAAGGCCGGGCGCAGTTTGGCGACGGCTTCGAGCGTCACGCCATGCTTGATATACTCATCGGCGTCGACGACGACGTCCCCTTTTTTGGTCGTGATCGTATAGGGGACGATCTCGTCGCTGAACTTGCCGGCCTTCTGGGCCGCCTCGGCCTTGTTCTGCGAGGCGACAGCGAAAGCGTCCTGCTGCTCGCGGGTGATCTGCCACTGCTTCGCGACGTTTTCCGCCGTGATGCCCATGTGGTAATTGTTGAAGGCGTCGGTGAGGCCATCGACGATCATGGTGTCGACGAATTTCACATCGCCCATCTTGGTGCCCGTGCGCAGCTGCGCGGCATGGTTGGACAGCGACATCGACTCCTGGCCGCCCGCCTCCACGATGTACGCGTCGCCGGACTTTTTTTTCTGCGCTGCTAGCGCCACGGCGCGAAGGCCGGATCCGCA
>CAZJAY010000329.1:0-2259 GCA_964543915.1 uncultured Methylocystis sp.
GTACACAGCCCACATCCTATTCGGCAGCCACCCGCTCAGCCTTCCTGGGCGAGGCGGACTTACGGCTTACATGCACTTCCGGACTTTGCAGACATCCATGACCCCGCCTCTCGGTGTGCCGGCCATAGCGACGCCCGCCCCGATGATGATGACGAAACCGACACCAAGAAGCGCGCCAATTATTTTCGTGCCAATAGAGGTCATAATTATCTCCCTGAAGTTCTTTCCCGGAAAGTAACGAACAAAGGCCCTGCAAAAATGTGCGCGAGCGCACAATAAATTACTTTGCTGACGCCGGACCCTCGAAAAGCTGTTCAGTTTCCAAAAACCGACGACGCACAAAAACCATACACGAACCAAAGAACCAGAAAAAAGTCACGGGTTGCAAGCGCATGCGTGCTATCGGGCGTTTCGCTATTTCTCAGATAGCGGCGGGATGAAATAACTATAACGCGCGCCGCTCGTGATGGACGCACGCGCCCATCGCGCCTATCCCGTCCAACACTGCCTCCGGCATCCGCGCCGCGATACGCTACCGCCCTGCCGGTGGGCGCATGCGCGGCCGCGTCATTGACCGGCGTCCCGTCCGGCGACATGCCGAATCAGCAAAGTTATAAAGTCGATGCTTCGTTACCGGGTTGCCGTCTTATCCGGCAGTGGGGATCTGAAAGAAGATCAAGGGATGGGTCGAAATGCTTTTGCTGACGCCGCAAGGAATACGGCAACGGCTTTCCTTATGACGATCGACGATAACCTGCGCGGCATCTTCAAATAAAGCTTTTGCGCATTCGGTTGATCACGGCTTCTGCAAGGTCCCGAGAAAATACGGGCGCAAAACCGTCAAACGCGGATTCTTCTTGTTCGACTAATTCGAGGCGATGATAACGTCCTGTGGCCTGAAAGAGGCAGTCAGGGTTACGCCCGTCATTATTTCAGACCTCGCCGCAAATGCGAGCGGCGCGATTGCGGTCAAGCTACGCGAGCCGCCGATATCGAGCGTTATTTCACAATTTTCCTTCCCCTTGACGATCCGCGAAACGATTCCCGGAATATTATTTTTCCCGGCCGATAAATCTTGGGCCGCGAGATGCACCGAATAGGCTTTTACAAGCGCAATAACCTTTTTACCTGGCGACAGGTCCAGTTCTTCGAGCGCCGCATGCGTCACAACCGCCGAGATTTCATCACCCGAGACGAGCCGCAAACCCAGAGCGACGTCAACCGTATCTTCTTCAATCTTTTCTATAATAGCCTGAAAAGCGTTGCGGCTGGACAACCGCGCGCCGAAAGTAAAAAGCAAAAGCTCTTCGTTATCGTCGAAACCCGCCTCGGATATCCGACTTGAAAGCCGCGAGAGTTTTTCCTCGATCCTGTGAAAGGTGTCGATCAATCGCAGCCCTTCATCCGTCACATGCGCGCCGCCGCCCCCACCGGAACCGCCAGCTTTCGTAACGAAAGCGGGTCGCGGCAAAAGATTATTGATTGCGTCGACCGAGTCCCACGCCGTCTTGTAACTGTAACCGAGCGCCTTCGCAGCCTTACTGATGCTGCCATGTTCCGCCACCGCTTCCAGAAGACGAATGCGTTCTCTGCCAACCAGAAAGCGATCGCCGCGCCTCAGAGAGAGGGTCGCGTCGATTTTGGGCCGCTCCATGATCTGTCCGGTCTATTCCAATTTTCTATTGCCTCATTGATAGCGCCGCCACGACCTTTTTCCAAATGTGGGCTTCATGTGCGCTTCACGTGCGATCCACGCCCAAATCGTGGGCTTTTCTTCGCTATGTTATTTGGTTATATGTCGTGTCCATGCAACGGTTGCGGCTCGGCGGACGAAAGCGAAGGGTGAAGGGGGGCCTCTGATGTTTGTTTCCCGCTCGCGCTTCCCGTCGCCGGCGCCCCGTCGCAAGGCATTGATGCTGCGGTCCCATCTCTGTACCGTAGCTTTGGCGGCTATATGGGCGACGGGAGCGCCTTTGGCGGACGCCAAAGCGGAACCAGCCTATTTCTTCGAGAATGTTACCCCCGGCAGCGGCGTCCCGGCGGCGAAACTGGCGGACGGGACGGCGCAATCGACAAAGATACGTGAGGAGCGCGGGCGCACGGGCAAGACGTCGGCGGCCCCCGCAGCTGGCGTTTCGGACACGGGAGCCAGGGGCAAGAACACCGTCGCGAGCGCGCCCCCAAAAGGAGCGGGCACAGGCATGGCTCCGGCTGCGGCGACATCGGACGGCGGCGACAGCAAGGGGTATTACAAGCCCA
>CAZJAY010000330.1:0-2255 GCA_964543915.1 uncultured Methylocystis sp.
CCAAGAATGATATCCTTACACACGCCCAGATCTGGGCCGCTATCGACGCGCTCGCGGAGCGTAACCATTTGACTCCATCGGCGCTCGCACTCAAAGCGGGGCTCGATCCCACGACATTCAACAAGTCGAAACGGACAACGCCGAATGGTCGCGCGCGGTGGCCCTCTACGGAGTCGATTGCAAAACTGCTCCAGGCGACCGGCTCCGGTCTCGACGAATTCATCTCGCTCGTCGAACTGACCGGTCCGCCAAAGCGGCGCACCCGACCGCTGATCGGGCTGGCCAAAGCCAATACGGGAGATTTCTTCGACGAGGCCGGCCACGCTACCGGCTCGGGATGGGAGGAAATCGATATTCTCGCCGATGCGGACGAAAACGCCTATGCGCTGGAAATATCCGGCGAGGCCATGGCCCCGCTCTACCGCGACGGCGACGTCGTTATTGTTTCGCCCGCCGCGCCCGTTCGACGTGGCGACCGGGTCGTCGCCAGGATCTCGAACGGCGAGATCATCGCGCGCGAACTCCGGCGACAAACCGCGCATACGGTCGAACTCCGCGCCATCAATCCGGATTTTCCCGATCGGGTGATCCCGCGCGAGGAGCTGAGCTGGATGGCCCGTATCCTCTGGTCGAGCCAGTAACGCCCGCGCCGGAAAACGGCGGCGGCGCGGCGAGGGACGCCGCGCCGCATCGAAATCATGCTATAAAGACGTCATCCAACGCCAATCCGACCGGGATCACGACCATGCGCGCGTCTCTGATCGCTTCCTTTATCGCGGCTCTCTGCGTTCCGGCGCTTCTGACCAGCCCCCTGCGGGCGGAGGCAGCGCTGCGCGAGGAGGCAAAAAAACTTTTTGAGCCAATACCGGCGACGCCGCCCGTATTTCCCGACGATCCGACGACGCCCGAAAAGCTCGCGCTCGGCAAAATGCTTTTCTTCGAGCCGCGCCTCGCCGAGGGTCGCGACCTGAGTTGCGCGACCTGCCACAATATCAGCCTCGGCGGCGTCGATGGCGGCGCGATCTCAGGCGGTCACAATGCGCAGCTCGCCGGGCGAGAAGTGCAAACAGTCCTCAACGCGGTTTTCAACAAATCCCAGTATTGGGATGGCCGCGCCACCGGTCTGAAAGACCAGGTCGTCAATTCGGTGATGGCGAACCCAAAAGCCATGCTGAAAACGCGCGGCGGGCCGATGGCCATCAACCCGGCCGAGCTGGCCGCGACGAAACAACACGCGATCGCCGAACTCAAGCAGATACCGGAGTATGTGGAGGCGTTCAAAAAAGCCTTCCCGTACAGCTCCGATCCGCTCGTCTACGACAATGTCGGTCGCGCGATCGCGCTTTTCGAAGCGAGCCTGATTACGCCCCACGCGCCCTTCGACCGCTGGCTGACGGGAGACGATGCGGCGCTGACCGACGTTCAGAAAGCGGGACTGGCGCTCTTTATCGGGAAGGGCTGCGCCTCCTGCCATAACGGCGTCAATATCGGCGTCGGAGCCTATGCCAAATTCGGCGTTGTCGCATCGCCGCCCGCAGAATAACTTCCGGCCGACGATCTTGGTCGCTATTCGGTGACAAAAAACATCGCCGACAAATATGCGTTCAAGATCCCGTCGCTGCGCAACGTCGAACTGACCGCGCCCTATTTTCACAATGGCGCGACATTCGACCTGTCCAAAGCGGTGGCGGTCTTGGGCGAGACGCAACTGGGCGTAAGGCTGTCCGATGAAGAAAAGGACAGGATCGTCGCTTTCCTGAAATCCTTGACCGGGACGCAGCCGCAGATTGTTCTCCCAATTCTGCCGGCGCGCAGCCATTAGACGGATCCGTTCGACGACATATCGGGATCGATGGCGAAAGATCATCGATCCCGACGGGGCCGCGTCTGGAACCTTTTGGCTCCGTAATGCAAGGGCGCCAGCATCGCCCCCGATTTCTGACAGTTTCGGATCGCATGACACGTCGATAGCGTCCTGCGTATCGAAAAGTCGGAGAAAGCTGCAATGTCGACAGAGAACGCCCCCCCGGTCGACCTTTCGCAAATGCGAATCGCCATCGCACTCAGTCGTCTTTTCCATGCGCTTGAAAGCATCGACGATGCGGAAACGCGCGCTCTGGTCATCGCGGCGATGAACCGGCTTGGCCAGCAGGCCTTTTAGGTCGATGCGAACGGGGACTTATGCGCCGAGTGCGGCTGCGTCAGCGCGCAAATCGCGCCACGCGGCCGGCTTCAACGCCGCCGGACTTTTGAGC
>CAZJAY010000331.1:0-2235 GCA_964543915.1 uncultured Methylocystis sp.
CGCGGCCCATCCATGCGGAAAGGCCCATTGCGATGTCTGGCCCATAGATGCGCGCAGCGTATTGCTGGACGCGGGCGAAGAGCGTGTTGCGATTTATGATGAGCGGCAGTGTCTGGATGATGCCGCTGTCGGGATCGGCCTCCATCGCGGCGGCGAGCCGGACGATGGTCGGTCCGGTCATCAGACTGTCGGCGTCGAGGACGACCATATGCGCGTATTCGCCGCCCCAGCGGGTGACGAAATCCTCGATCGTGCCGGCCTTGCGGCGCGTGTTTTTCTCGCGACGGCGGGAGTAGACCCGCGCTTCCGGCCCAAGCCGGCGCCGGATGCCGATGAAAGCGCGCTCCTCCGCGATCCAGACGTCAGGATTGGTCGTGTCGGACAGGAAGAACCAGTCGAAATGGGCGCCAAGCCCCGTCGCGCCGACGTCTTCGTAGATCGTCTGCAATGCGGCGAAGACGCGGCTCGGCGCTTCATTGTAAATTGGCATAACGACGCCTGTGCGGTGAGCAAGCGATGTCGGCAGGGCGGGCGGCGGCCGTTTCCGCAGCAGCAGCGCGAAGCCGACGACGCTGCTGGCGAAGCTGAGGGCGATCCATGAGAAATTCAGGATGAACAGCGCAAGCAACGCCCACTTCAGCGTGGTGACGCCGCCAACGTCAATGACCTTATACATCTCATTGCCGCCATAGGCGGTGAGCGCGAACCCGCCGCCGAAAGTCGCGAGTCGCGCCAGCCATGGCGTCCGCCACAACCAGGGCGCGGCATGCGGGCGCGTCCGACGCGCGTCGAATTTGAAAAAATTTTGCGCCGGCATCGACAGCCGATTCTCAGCCGGCGTCGGCGGGATGCGAAGCGACTCCGGAATTTCTGCGGCAGGCGATTGGGTTAAAGGGTCCATCGATAAAGCCAGGTCTCGCTGATCGGCTGCTCGCCCGATTTCAGGACGAGACGTATCTCGCAGAAATTCGCCGCCGCCGGATCGATATCGAAAATCACCCGGCAGTTTTTCGCCTCGGGATTGAGAAAGGTCCGGACATTGGTCGCTGCGCCCGGGGAGGTGACCAGCGCGGCCCCCAGTTTTTCCGTTCGCTTCGCGTCGCCAAGGACATCGCCGGAAAAAACGACAACAAAACGGCGGAGCTTGCCGCCGGGCGCGCGGCCGGAACGCGCATCGGCGGCGATTGCGAGCGGCGGCCGGGTCGGCGGCTCCCAGCACCAGAACTGGCGATAGGCGAATGTCGTGGCTGCGCCCCCGACGAGCGGCGCCTGCGGCCTCAAGTAGGCGACAATGTTCTCGTTATTCTCGGACTCGGAGGGAATTTCGACGAGTTGGAGGGCGCCGGGTCCCCATTCTCCGAGCGGCTCGATCCAGAGCGACGGCCGTCGCTCCCAATGCTGATCATCGTCCTGGTATGCGGCGATGTCGCGCTGGCGCACAAGCGCGCCGAAGCCTTTCGGATTCACATCGACAAAGGAGGAGAATTGCAGGCTTTCCCGGTTGGAGACGGGCCGCCAGAGCCATTCATTCGCGCCGGTCAGAATCTGGAGGCCATTGGCGGAGGCCGCCATCGGCCGCAATTCGTCGGCGCGCTGACGATCGAGCGGCGTGAAGAGCGATACGGCCGCGAGGCCTGCGACGCCGGACTGATCGAAATTGCTGCGCGGAAACAGCGTCAGCTCGGTATCGACGATGGTCGCGCCGCCCGGCCGAAGCGTGAAGCGATAGGCGCCGGCGACGCTCGGCGCATCGAGCAGCGCGTGAATGACAAGGCGATTGTCGCCGAGCGCCGGTTTCTCGATCCAGAAAATGCGAAAAAAAGGAAACTCCTCGCCGCGCGGATCGGCTGTGCGAATGGACAGTCCGCGCGCCGTGACGCCGAGGTTCTTGCCTTCCGCGACCGCGCGATAGAAGCTCGCGCCCTGAAAGAGCGCGACCTCCGCGTCGCCGCCGTCTGTGCCCCCATGCAGCACGCGAAAGCCGGAATAACCGAGGTCCGGTAATTTTTCGGGCACTTTAAGGACGCCGTAGTCGAAGCGCGCCTGGTCGTAGGCGAGACGCGACGCAACCCCGTCGTCCACGAAATAAAGATCGACGGCGGCGGAGAAAATATGGCCCCGATGAAGGGGTTCGATCGTTAATAACCTGTTTTCGAAATCACAGAACGCCTCGCAAGGTTTGGTTTTGATCACGACAAATTTCTAGTAGCCTAGACCCGCAAAAGGCTCGCGCAG
>CAZJAY010000332.1:0-2234 GCA_964543915.1 uncultured Methylocystis sp.
CATGGCGTGACTGTCGCCGGAGAAGCGGTGCGAAACCGCCAGGGAGGGACAGCAATGGGCGCGCGCGATGAAAAACCGCCGGCTTTTCTGGAAGCCGGCGCTACGCCGCCGACGGCGGCGCCTCGGGCGACGACGAAAACTTTTCACGGACGGACGCTCGTCGATCCCTATGCGTGGCTCGCCGCCGACAACTGGCGCGCGGTTTTGCGCGATCCGCGTAAACTGCCAAAAGACATCAGCGCTCTCGTTCTCGCCGAAAACGCCTATTGCGACGCTGTCGTCGCGCCACTCGCAGGGCTACGCAAAACCCTGATCGCCGAATTGCGCGCGCGCATCCGCGAGGATGATGCCGACGTTCCGGAAGACGACGGCCCCTTCGCCTATTACGGTCGGTTCCGCGATGGCGACGAACACGCAATCTACTGCCGCACCCCGCGCGGGGGCGGCGCCGAAACGATCCTGCTCGATGGCGAGGCGCTGGCGAAGGGTCACGCGTTTTTCGATCTCGGCGAAAGCGCCCATTCGCCTGATCATGCGCAGCTTGCGTGGAGCGTCGATGAAAGTGGCGCGGAACTTTACGCCATCCGCACACGCGCGCTCGCCGACGGGCGCGACCGGCCGGACGTTGTAACCGATACGGATGGCTCCATCGTCTGGAGCGCCGACTCAACCGCATTCTATTATGTCCGGATCGAAGATAATCATCGCACGGCCCAGGTCTTTCGCCATATCGTTGGCGAGGACCCCGCACGCGATCGCCTGATCCTCGAAGAGCCGGACGGCGCCTGGTTCGTTTCGCTTGAAGAAAGCCGCTGTGGACGCTTCGGCGTCGTCTCGATCCACGGCCACGACGCCAATGAATGCTGGCTGATCAACCTCGCGCAACCCGATGCATCGCCGCAGATCGTCGCCGCGCGCGCGCCGAAGCTGCGCTATGAGGTCGAACCGCACGGCGATCTTCTTTACGTTCTTAACAACGCCGACGGGGCCGAGGATTTTCGTATCTCCGTCGTGTCACGCATGGCGCCGACGCGGGAGAACTGGCGGGACGTCGTGGCGCCGCGCGATGGCGCGATGATCGTCGCCATGACCGTCTACCGCCGTTTTCTGGTCTGGATGACGCGCGAGAATTCTCTTCCGCGCATCTTCATCCGCGATCTCAAAAGCGGCGTCGAACATGCGATCGCATTTTCGGAAGAAGCCTATGCGCTCGGCCTTGAGCCGGGACTCGAATTCGATACGACAACGCTACGTTTCGTCTATTCGTCGATGACGACGCCGGAAGAAACGTGGGACTACGATATGGAGACGCGCGTCCGGGTCCTGCGCAAGCGGCAGGAAATCCCGAGCGGCCACGATCCGGCGCAATATGTGACGCGTCGTCTTGAGGCCACAGCCGCGGATGGCGAAACCATTCCCGTCACTTTGCTGCATCGCGCCGATTTCACGCGAGGGGCCGACGCGCCGCTGCTGCTCTATGGTTACGGCGCCTATGGTCACGCGTTATCGGCGGGCTTCGACGAAGACGCGCTCTCGCTTGTCGATCGGGGTTTTGTTTACGCCATCGCCCATGTGCGAGGCGGAACGGACAAGGGCTGGCGCTGGTATGAGACCGGCAAGCTCGCGCACAAAAGCAACAGCTTCTCTGATTACATCGCTGTCGCGCGTCATCTGATCGATCGCGGGTATACGCAGGCTGGCGCCATCATTGCGCAAGGCGCGTCGGCGGGCGGCATGCTGATGGGCGCGGCGGCCAATCTGGCGCCTGAACTTTTCGCCGGGATTATCGCCGGCGTGCCTTTCGTCGATGTGCTCAATACAATGCTGCGCGACGATCTGCCGCTCACGCCGCCGGAGTGGCTCGAATGGGGCAATCCGCTTGAAGACCCTGCCGTTTTCGACAGGCTTGCTGGCTATTCGCCCTACGATAATGTGAGAGCGCAGGACTATCCGCCGATCCTTGTCATCGCCGGGTTGACCGACCCGCGCGTCACCTATTGGGAGCCGCTCAAATGGGTCGCGAAACTGCGCGCGACAATGACAGGCGGCGGCCCTGTGCTCTTGCACATGCATATGGGCGCGGGCCATTCGGGCGCTTCGGGACGCTTCGAGGCTTTGGGGGATACGGCGCTGGAGTTTGCTTTCGCGATTGCGTGTGCGGAAAAAATAATTGATGTCGCCTAGGGTTAAGACCTAATTAACCATGTTTTGATTCAGTGGTTTGGTCAATCGAT
>CAZJAY010000333.1:0-2217 GCA_964543915.1 uncultured Methylocystis sp.
GGAAGATCAGGACACGGAATCAAACGGTCTTCGGCAGGCGGCCGAAACAACCGAGACCGAAACAACGGATCATCCGGCGCCGGAACCGACCGGAAAGCGGGGCGGGCTTGCGGGGCGTCTTCTCCTTTCCACGGTTGCGATCCTCACGCTCCTCGGCGCCGCCGGCTATGGCGCGCTCGTTTTCCGCGACAAGGACGAGCGGATCGACGCCGCAGCCACGATCGTCGAAGCGGGCGCAGAAGAGGCCCGTACGATTTGGGAAAGCGCCCGCAGCCGATTCGCCGGACTGACCGGCGAAAAGCCGGACGTGCCGGCCACGGCTTCGCCGGAGGCCTTGCCAGCCGTCGCCGATCCGTCGACCGGCGCGGCGGCCGAAACGACGCCGGGTGAAAAACCGCCGGAGTCGACCGGCGTCGGCGCTCTCGCCGAAACGGAAACAAAGACCCCGGAAAGCGCGCAGGATGGTTCCGGGCCGGAAACAGGTCGGGCGGCAGAGAAAGCCCCGGAGCCTGAAAAGGCCCAGGTGAATGAAACGGCGACGGAAAATCCGCCCGGCGCGTCCGAAATCTCCCACCCGGCCGCCACGGGCGGGGATCTGGCGGCGTTGACGGCGAAACTTGACGAAACCGCAGAGCTGGCGCGGCGCGCTCTCGCGGCGGCCGAACGCGGCGGCGAACATGCGGCGGGCGCGATGCACGGCGCGGCGCATAAAGACGAACTGACCGCGCTGGACCTCGCCAATGCGCTCGAAGGACGGATCGATGCGATCGGCGACGAGCTGAAAACCCTGCGCGAACGTCTCGACTCGCCGAAAAACGAAACGCGTGCGGAACCTGTTGCCGGCGGTTCCGCGAATGAGGCCGCGACGGTCGTCGTCGCCTTCGCGCTTCAGAAGGAATTGGCCGCCGGCCATCCCTTCCTTGACGAGATCGCCGCGCTGCAACGCACTGGCGCCGATGCGGCGATCCTCGCGACGCTTGAGCCTATGGCCAGGACGGGCGCGCCGACAGGCGCGGCGCTGTTGGCGCTCTTCCGTCCATTTGAGAAGAAGATCCGCGCCGAGGAACGTGCGGCCGGACAGGATCTCGCCACGCATATTCTACACGGCGCGAGCAAGCTGGTGCGCGTGCGCCCGACCGGAGAAGCGCAACCGGATACGCCCGACGGCTATCTTGCGCGGATCGACGCAGCGCTGCTGCATGATGATTTTGGAGCGGCCGCGGCGGCTTTCGAGGCGCTGCCGGAAGCGGATCGGGCGCAGGCCGGCGAATTCGCCGAATTGTTGCGGAAACGCGCCGCGGCCGACAAGGCGGCTTACGACCTTCTGCATGGCGCCATCGCCGCGCTTGGCGGCGTCAGGAAATAGACGAAAGCGGGAATCATGCGTTTTCTTCTTCTTTTCATTCTTGGTCTTGGGGTCGCCGCCTACGGGCTTGAGTGGCTGATCGAACAGCCCGGTTCGTTTATGGTCGAATTCGGCGGCTGGCGCATGGAGTCGTCTATCCCGGTCGCAATCGCGGCCCTGATGCTGTTCGTTGCGACGATCGTCGTCCTGTGGGCGATTTTCGTCGCGGTCTGGCGACTGCCGCGCCGCATGATCGGCGGCGCCAGCGAAAGACGGCGAGAGCGCGGACTGGATGTTCTGTCCCAGGGTCTCGTCGCGGTCGGCTCCGGCGATCTTGCGCGCGCAAAGAAGGCGGCGCAGCTCGCTCGCAGGCTGGTTCCGGAAGAACCCCTGACGCAGGTTCTCATCGCACAGGCGGCGCAGCTGGCCGGCGACCGCCAGGGCGCCGCCAAAGCGTTTCACGAGATGACGCTGAAACCGGAAACACGGCTCCTTGGCCTCCGCGGCCTGCACATCGAGTCCCGTCGGCGCGACGACGCCGAGGCCGCGCATCATTTCGCGAAAGAGGCCCACGATATCGCGCCGGTGCCCTGGGCGGGCGCTGCGATCCTCGAACATCACGCGAGTCAGGGCGATTGGGAAAACGCCCGCGCCGCCGTCGAAGCCAATCTCGTGGCCAAAGCGATCGATCTGGAGACTGCGCAACGGCTCCGGGCGGTTATCGAAACCGCCATGGCGATGGAAAATGAACGGACGCATCCGCATGAGGCGCTTCATCTTGCGCGACAGGCGCTCAAGCGGCGCCCGGGCTTCACGCCAGCCGCCGCCGTGGCGGTTCGGACGCTTCTGCGCCATGGCGACCAGAAACAGGC
>CAZJAY010000334.1:0-2213 GCA_964543915.1 uncultured Methylocystis sp.
GGCGTGCTTCTGCTCAAGATCTGGCTCTCGCTCGTCGATCGCGAGGCGCGTCGCGGCCTGCGCAATTTACGCGAGGAGAATGGCGCGCTGCGTCGGCCGGCGGTTATTGAATGGCATGAGATCGAGGGTCGCAAGGCGCGGGCGCGGCTGAACGCCGCCGCGCTGGAAATGATCGAGATGACGTCGACCGGCGATGCGCCCTGGTCGGTAACGCCGGCGGAGGATGCGCAATATCGCGACGCCGCCGTCGGCGATCTGCTCCTGCAAACGCTTCTGCGCGCGAATGCGCAACCCGAGCCGGCGCGCCGTCGCATCGTCGCCCGTCCCGGCGACGGTCTGCCAAAACCCGGGCTCGCGGCCGCGCTCGATCCCGCGCTTCGCGCCGATCCCGCAGAATACAGCCATGAATTGCGGGCGCTGCAACAACGCCTGACGGCGGCGACGACCGACAAGGCCTTCGCGCGGCGCGGACTGATTCTGGTTTTCGAAGGCAACGACGCCGCTGGCAAGGGCGGCGCAATCCGGCGCGTGCGCGCGGCGCTCGACCCCCGGCGATTCCGCGTTCATGGCGTTGCGGCGCCATCTGACGAAGAACGCGCGCGGCCTTACCTTTGGCGCTTCTGGCGCAATATCCCCCGACGCGGCGATGTGGCGATCTTCGACCGCAGCTGGTACGGACGCGTGCTGGTTGAACGCGTCGAGGGCTTCGCCGCAACCGAAGACTGGATGCGCGCCTTTCAGGAGATCAATGATTTCGAACGCCAACTCACCGAAGCCCGTTATTGCCTGGTGAAATTCTGGTTGGCGATTTCGCCGCAGGAGCAGCTCCGCAGGTTCGAGGAACGCGAGAATACGCCTTTGAAGCGTTACAAGCTCACACCGGAAGACTGGCGCAATCGGGAGAAATGGCCGCTCTATGACGAAGCCATGACCGAGATGGTTGATCGCACAAGCTCGCGGCACGCGCCCTGGACCCTAGTTGAGGCGAACGACAAGAAATTCGCCCGCCTCAAGGTGCTGCGCACCATCGTCGAACGGCTCGAAGCCGAGCGCTGATCCGGCGACGGCGCGCAATGCGTTGACAGCGGCGCATAATCCGGAAAGTCATAAAGCGCCCCCACCCTGCCTCCCCTTTCCTGCCGCGACGCGCATATTGACGCCACTGGCCACAGTCGCAATAAACGCGTCAGCTGGCGCTTGCATCGGAGATTGCCGTGAGAATTTTCATTGTGCTGTTGCTTCTCGTTACGGCCGGGGCCGGCTATTTCTTTTTTGGCGACAAATCCGGACTTCGCGAGAGCGCCGTCGTCGAGCGGGTCGAGGAAAAAATCAAATCCGTAGCGGAGACAACGCTGGTCCGGGAAATTGAAAACCCCCAATGCTCGAAACTTCTCGCGCATGTCCGGGAAAAGACGGGGGCGTCCATCGAGCGCATTTCTCCGGAAGGCCATGAAATCCTGCTGACGCATCGGGACACAAAATCCACGATCTCGCTTGATTGCACGACGCCGGTGCGGATGACGCTTACCTTCATTTCAAAGGATACGACCCCGTCGCCTGACTGGTTCAGGACGATCGGCGATGCGAGCAGCGCGCTTGTCAACGCCGCGCCGGACGCGATCATCGCGGAAGCGAAGGAATGTCTCGCCGATGCGCGCAAGGACGCGTCCGATTCCGCCGGAGAAGAAGAATCGGGCACAGACGTCGACTGCGCGCTGCCCGAGCAGGATGAAAGAGGCTATCTCGTCGCCGTAATGGCGGCCGATCCTGCAGCGGGCCCGGCGGCGCATCCCGTCGAAAAGCCGAAGGCGCCGGAAAAGCCGAAAGCGACGTCACCCGCAGCGCCGGCCAAACATCACCGCAAATAGTCGCGAGTATCGACAAAAAACTAATTGTATGCGCGGTCGTTTGAGCCGTCGCATCACGAGGCGTCCCGAAAAGAAAAAGCCCGGCGCGAACGGCCGGGCTGTTCCTTCGCAGATAGCGCCGCCTCAATTGTCGAGGAAGCTGCGCAGCTTGCGGCTGCGAGAAGGATGCTTGAGCTTCCGGAGCGCTTTGGCCTCGATCTGGCGAATGCGTTCGCGCGTGACGGAAAATTGTTGACCAACTTCTTCAAGCGTGTGGTCGGTGTTCATGCCGATCCCAAAGCGCATGCGTAACACGCGCTCTTCGCGCGGCGTCAGCGAGGCCAGAACGCGCGTTGTCGTCTCGCG
>CAZJAY010000335.1:0-2209 GCA_964543915.1 uncultured Methylocystis sp.
ATGTCGATGCGCTGAAACATTCAGTGCAGCGCGGCTATGAAGGTTCGGCGGTCGCCATGGCGACGACCGGCGGTTATCTGCCGGAAAACAAAAAATTCGCGATCACCGCCAACTGGGGCGGTTTCCGTGGACAGCACGCCTTCGGCGCGCAGGCGCATCTGCGGGTTTCGGAAAACGCCGTGCTGAACGCGGGCGTTGGCGGCGGTCTGCGTTACGGCGGCGTTGGCGGCCGCGCGGGCATGACGCTCGCCTGGTGAAACCCGCCATCGCAACCGCGCCCGCCTCGTCCGGCGCTGCCGGACGAGGCCGTCGCCTGCTATAATTTCGGTCGATAGTCCGCTGCGCCCCAGTGATTGAGGCGCGCGCGCGCCGGCCCGCGCGCGACGCTCGCGATCCCGTAATGATCGGCAAGACGGTCAAGGGCGATCCGTAGAACCACCTTGCCGGATCGCGTCGGCCAGCCGCGCTCGCGTTCAACCGTTTCGAGGCCTTTCAGAAAGCCGCAGACGTCGGTCAGCAGACCGCCGAGTTCCCCGCCGAGGATGGCGTGCGCTTGCGCGAGCCGGCGACGCGCGTCCATCGCGCGTTCGGAGACGCTCCCGCTGGCGGGCGCGCGTCCGCGTCCGGCGATGGGCGTCTCCCAGTTTGCGGTGACCCGCTGGAGTAATTGCGCCTGCTCCACATCGCGGCGGAATCTCTCGCCCGCCTCGATCTGCGCCGGCGTGAGAAAAGGCGCGCCGTCAGCCCCCTTGCGACGCGCCAGCCATGCCAGCGGACTCTCGGTTTCATTGACGAGGGTCGCGCGGACCCCCGGTTCGGGCGCGCGCAGGGCGAAATCATCGTGCTGGGCGCGAAACGGATCAGGCGCGGCGCCGGGCGCCTCCGCAGGCATTTGCCGCCGCAGAAAGGCGTGGCCGGCTGTCGTGATGCGCAGACGCGGCTGATTTTCTGTCGTCGACCATTGGGCAAGCCCCTCGGCGACAGCGGCCGCGCCGGCGGCAGCGGGCAGGGAGGCGCGGACGATCGTCACGCCCTTTCGCGACGCCGCGACGATCAGTCGATCCGCCTCGACCGTATCGAGTGTGGCGCTGGCGTCGGCCTCGGCCAGCGTTTCGAGCAGACGCCGCAGCGTTCGCGCGGCTGATTCCGTTTGTGTCTTGCGTGATTTCATGGCGTCGCCTCCGCCGGATTCGCCGCCGAAGAGAGCGCGCCCAGCATCTCGAATTGCGCGACCAACGCCGCCGCAAGCCGCGCGGCGGCGGCGTCGAACGCCGGATCGTCGCGTCGATCCTCAATGCGCGCGCAGGCGTGCCGGACGGTGGCGCGATCGCGGCCGAACTGACGGGCGCAGTCAGAGAGGCTGGCGCCCATCGCGACATGGTGGAGGTAAACCGCGAGCTGACGGGCCCGCGCGATGGGCGCACGCTGTCTGGTCGGCGCGTCAAGGAAGGTGGGATCAACCTGAAGCGCGGCGGCGGCCGCCGCCGCGCTGAGGCGTGCGGGCCGGCATTGGGATCGGGATCGGGTGGGTGGCGAACGCATGATGAGCCTCCGGACTGACGATGGATCGTCAGTAATCTAGAAAATAATCCTAATCAACCGGTAAAAATACTTATCCCTGGAGCCCGGGATCGCATGAAACTTCGTGGGCCAGCATGGCTTTCACAGGAGAATGCGAAAGATGAATGCCCCCGGGGAGAGGGACGCGGCGCGCGTATTGCGGCGCGCGGAACAACGACTTGCGCGCGCGGCGTCTGCGGCGCTCGACGCATCGCTGCGCGCGCGCCTCGAAAAATACGACCGCAAGCGGGCGTTGGCGGGGTTTCACCGCCTGACCCCTGAAATCATCGATAGCGAGACGCCGGCGGCGGCCCGGCAGGTGGTGGCGGAGATTGAACGGGCGATCCGGCGAGAACGCGCCCGCTGCGGGCACTGGACCTACGACCTCAATCGGCATATCGCCCTGCATGTCGCGCAGCGCGCCGAGCGGGCGCGCCTGTCACGGCTGCGGGCGCGTCTTCCCACGACGGCGCCCGGTGCATAAACTGTGTAACGATAACACTGACCGACGGGCGCTACAGAATGTTTCTGGAGAAATTGCTCGCGCTCCTGACGGCGCTTTTTCTGACTGTCTGGCTTGGCGTTGGCCTGATCAAGTGGTCGTCCGGCGCGGGCGGCGGGAACCAGCTGCCGGCCGCAGAGCGCGGCG
>CAZJAY010000336.1:0-2187 GCA_964543915.1 uncultured Methylocystis sp.
TACCTCACCAACTAGCTAATCGGACGCGGGCCGATCCTTCGGCGATAAATCTTTCTGCTCTCGCACGTATCCGGTATTAGCTCAAGTTTCCCTGAGTTATTCCGAACCGAAGGGCACGTTCCCACGCGTTACTCACCCGTCTGCCACTCCCTGTTGCCAGGGCGTTCGACTTGCATGTGTTAGGCCTGCCGCCAGCGTTCGTTCTGAGCCAGGATCAAACTCTCAAGTTTGAGAATTTTACCTGACTGGTCACTATCTCTTGACGAGTCCCAAGCACACTTGTTTCATCGTCTCACGACGAATCAACAATGGTGTACTTAGAAAACGTGACCGTCAGAGTGTCTCATCGACTGCCCCTCCGAAGAAGGGCGGTCCGCAAGGACCTCCGCCGTCCACGTTTCTCTTTCTTCCGATTTAATTGTCAAACAGCAATCCGAACCGACGTCCGGACAAATCGGCGTTTTCAGGAGACGCCTCTTCACTCCGACAATTCAGCCAGACGGCCAAACCATATTTGAGACGAAGAAGCGACACCGAGCGCCGCAGAGACCGCAGCGCCGCCGTCGATGTCCCGCTTATAGGGGATGCCCTGCGGAGGTGTCAAACGGTTTTTTCAAAAAAGTAAAAAAAATGTCGCTGAAAGGTGCTTTATTGTTGTTTTTCATTATCTTAGATGGTCGCCAGCCGCGCATCGCCCAACTGACGCCATATTGAGCGTGCGATTATAGGGCGTTGCATTAAGGTCTCACTGGGGATGCCTACCACGATCAGCCCCCGGTCATGCAGGACGAAGAAATATGGCGGTGAACCCGGGCGGCGGAATGGCTGTATCGCCGGCGAGCGGATCGAATTGGCTCGGCGTCGGCGACGAGGCGCCGATAGAGATCGACGGACGCCGCCATACGGCTGATGAACGACGTCGCGTTTCGGTGCGATGGCTTTCGGGCACGGTTCTCACGGGCCTGTCAGGCGCGCTGCTGATCAGCGCTGCGGCCTACACCGCCCTCGATCAGCAAACCCGCTTCGCCGAAGCGCCCGAGCGCGCCGGACCGGCGCAGGCTGAGGAGACCGATGTCGGTCAGGTGGTGAACCCGAAAAAGGCGGATCGGCTGATGCGGGCCGTCGACGTCGTCGCCGCGCGGCAGACTTTCCGAACCGCGACAACGATGAAATCCGGCGACAAGGAGGTTGTCCGGAATCGGGCGTTCACGCGGGTCGCGGCGACACTGACCGTCGCGCCAACAAGTTTTGCGTCGGAAGTTCCGCCCTTCAATCCTCTCAAGCTTTCCTCTGACCCGCGCGCGCCGGAGTCGGCGAGCGAGCCTTTCGCCGCCATTGACGAAGCCGAAGTCGCGTTTTCGACACGCGATCTCGCGAGCGTCGATATCCCGCAGCAAGGCGCGCGGCTTTCGCAGGAAGAGGCGATGGCGCAGGTCGTTGAACAGGCGAAGACGACCCTCGCCTCGGGCGCCCGCACGGCGCTTCCCCTGCCCGGTCAGGCGCTGCTTTCCCGAACCAGCCGCGCGGCGAATGATCCGCTCGGCCTGAATTATGCGACGCCGGGCGCCGCGTTGAACGCGCCCTTCTCCTCAATCGAAGTCCGCATGGTGCCGGAAAACGTCACCATTGCCCCGCGCGACACGGTGCAGCCGACCCAGATGGAAGAAAAGCTGGCGGTGGTCCGACATGGCGAAACGCTTGAAAGCGTATTGATCGCCAATGGCGTGCCACGCAGCCGCGCAGCAGCCGTCATCGCCGCCTGGCGGGGTCGACGCGGCGAGCCGGCGCGCGAGGGACAGCGCGTCAAGCTTCTTTTCGCGGATCTCGACGGCTCCGGAAAAAACATGCAGCTGGCGCGGGTCTCCGTCTACACCGACGATGTTCCGGAATCGATCGTCGCGGCGACGGATCGTGGCGTCTTTGTCCAGACGCCGACAGCGCCGGGCAGAACGGCGCAGGGTCGTTCGGGGCGGCGCAATGGATCACCAGGCGACGAGATCGACAGCCCGGAGGACGACGGCGGGATGCGCCTCTACGACTCCATCTACGAGACGGCGCTGAAACAGCAAATACCGAAGCCCATCATCGCGGAACTGATCCGGATTTTCGCCAACGACGCGGATCTCCAGCGCAGCGTTTCGGGCGGCGATTCGCTCGACCTTTTCTATGACGTGCCGGAAGATGGCT
>CAZJAY010000337.1:0-2174 GCA_964543915.1 uncultured Methylocystis sp.
GCCGAATTCGTCGACGATCAGCGTGTGGTCGATCACAAGATCGACCGGCACAAGTGGGTTGATCTGCTGCGGATCGCCGACAAGCGCCTTCATCGCATCGCGCATCGCCGCAAGATCGACGACCGCCGGCACGCCGGTGAAATCCTGCATCAGCACGCGGGCCGGCTGAAAGGCGATTTCGCGCTCGCCCTTGCCTTTCTCGACAAGCCAGCCGGCGAAGGCTTCGATCGTCTCCCGGCTGACCCAGCGACCGTCCTCGTTCCGCAAAAGATTTTCGAGCACGACCTTCAGCGAATAGGGCAGGCGGGACACATCCGGCAGGCCGTTGGCCTGCGCGGCCGCCAGCGAGAAATACTCGTAGCTGCGATCCCCGACGACGAGCGTTTGGCGGGACCGGAAACTGTCGAGAGAGGTCATGGGAAGTCCTTGGGGCCGGGGCGGGAAAAGGGACACTATTCTTTCTAGAAAATTCCATGCCAGCCGCAAACAGAAAAGCGGGCGACGACCTCAGTGGCGGCCCTGCCCCCGCAGCGGCAGCTCCTCCATGATCGCGAGAAAAAGACATTCAAGCGCCATGCACACCGCCACGGCGACAAAAACCTGGCGATAGCCGGCGTTCATCGCGGCGACAACGCCGACCGCGTCGGCGCCCGTCTCCAGCAGCGCCCCCCGGCCGCCGGCGAGCGCCAGCGCGCCGAAGACGGCGACAAGGGCCGCGGCGCCAAGCTGGCGGAAAAACTGGGTCGAGGCGGTGGCGGTGCCGAGATCGCGCGGATCGACGGCGTTCTGAACCGAGACCGTCGCCACGGGCAGCATCGCTCCAACGCCAAAATTCGTTATCGACATCTGGACCGACTGGCCCGAGTTGGAAAGGCGATCAATCGTCAGGGCGGCGAGCAATGCGGCGAGGGCGCCGAAACCAAGCCCAAGGACGGGCGTCGTCCGATAGCTGGAAAGACGCGCCATGAGCCTCCCGGAAACGAAAGCGCCGAACACCGTCGCAATCATCATCGGGATCAGGGCGAGACCGGAATCGCGCGCGCTCATGCCGAGCGCCGTCTCGAAATAGATCGGCATGACGACGGACAGGCCGACGAAACCGCCGAGGCCAAGCGCGCCCGCGAGCGTCGCGTTGCGGACAACGCGCAGGCCAAGGACCCGGGTCGGGATCAACGGTTCAGGAAAATTGCGGGTGCGTTGGGCGAAAAGCGCCCAGAAAACGGCCGAGCCGCCGAGCAGCGAGAGGATCGGCGTCGAGGACCACGGAAAACGGCCGCCGCCCCAGCCCAGCGCAAGGACCAGCGCGCCGGATGCAAGCATCAGCAGACAGGCGCCGACATAATCGATCCGGTGCGGGTGACGGCGGATCGGGAGCCGCTTCAGGCGCGCATTTACAATCAGCATTGCGAGCAGACCGAGCGGCAAGTTGATCCAAAAGATCAGCGACCAGCTCAGATATTGCGCGAAAAAGCCGCCGAGCGCCGGTCCGGCGATGCTGGAAGTCGCGAAGACGGCGGCGAAATAGCCCTGGTAGCGGCCGCGTTCGAGCGGCGTGACGAGATCGGCGATAATCGTCTGCGACAGCGAAATGAGACCGCCGCCGCCCAGACCCTGAAAAAAGCGCGCGACGGCGAGGGCGGCGACAGAGGGCGCGAGGGCGCAAAGAACCGAACCGGCGACGAAGACGCCAATGCCGGCCATGAGCACGAGACGCCGGCCGTAAACATCGGCGAACTTGCCATATAGCGGGGTCACGGCGGTCGAGGCCACCAGATAGGCGGTCACAATGGACGGTAGGTTTTGGGGATCGCCCAGTTCGACGCCGATCGTCGGCATGGCTGTTACGACAATGGTCTGATCCAGCGACGACAGCAGCAAGGCGAGGCCAAGGCCAACCATGACCAGCCGGAAATCGCCGGCGGCCGGCGGCGGGGCGGCGTTCATTGCGAAGACTTTCATTTGATCGCCGGGGGAAACGGGCGAACGGCCACGCTTCCATATCTCATTGCGCGCGGCGACGAAACGCGTCAATCCGCCTCGATAATGCGGCGCAGAAATGCGGCCGCGTCAGGCAGTTGCGACAGCAGAGGGTCATCGAGACGACGCGGCCGTTCAACGGCGAGGCGCATCAGGAGCGCAGCGGCGGCCACATGTCGGGGGGCGCGACGCAGACG
>CAZJAY010000338.1:0-2156 GCA_964543915.1 uncultured Methylocystis sp.
GCATGTGCTCGCCACCCAGACGCTGATCCAGAAAAAAGCGAAGAACATGCTGGTGCAGGTCGACGGCACACTCGCCGACGGCGCGACCGCGAAGGACATAATCCTCGCCATCATCGGTGAAATCGGCACAGCCGGCGGCACCGGTTACATGATCGAATACGCCGGCGAAGCGATCCGCGACCTCTCCTTGGAAGGGCGGATGACCGTATGTAACATGTCGATCGAAGCCGGCGCGCGCGCCGGCCTGATTGCGCCGGACGAAAAAACCTTCGCCTATCTGAAAGATCGTCCCAAGAGCCCGAAGGGCGACGCCTTTGAGGCCGCGCGGCGTTACTGGGAAACGCTCTATAGCGACGACGGCGCCCATTTCGACAAGATCGTACGGCTCGACGCCGCTAATCTCCCGCCGATCGTCACCTGGGGCACCTCGCCCGAGGACGTGGCGCGCATCGACGGAACCGTGCCGACGCCCGATTCCGCAAAGACGCCGCAAAAGCGCGCGGCGATCGAACGCGCCCTTGAGTACATGGGCCTCAAGGGCGGCGAGCGGATGACCGATATCGGGATCGATCTGGTCTTCATCGGCTCCTGCACCAATGGCCGCATCGAGGATTTGCGTGCGGCGGCGAAAATGATCGAAGGCAAGAAAGTGCATCCGCACGTCAACGCCATGGTCGTGCCGGGTTCGGGCCTCGTGAAGGAACAGGCGGAAGCGGAGGGGCTCGACAAGATCTTCCTCGCCTCCGGATTCGAGTGGCGCGAACCGGGCTGCTCCATGTGTCTGGCGATGAACCCGGATCGTCTGGCGCCGGGCGAGCGCTGCGCTTCGACCTCGAACCGCAATTTCGAAGGCCGCCAGGGCTATAAGGGCCGCACGCATCTCGTCTCGCCGGCGATGGCGGCGGCGGCGGCGGTCGCGGGTCATTTCGTCGACGTACGGGAGTGGCGTTGACGACGCGACGCGCCGTCGACTGGGCGTCCCGGGCGTCGCCGACGCTCGCCGATATCGAAGCGCTCGCTGACGAGGCCTCCGCGGCCTTGCCGGAACAATTCCGTCGTCTGTGCGACGGGCTGGTGATCCTCGTCGAGGATTTTCACGACGATGAGACGCTCGAAGCCATGGGCTGCGAAACCGAATATGACCTTCTCGGTCTCTTTCGCGGACGCGGCCTTTCGCAGGGCGAACATCTCGCGCAGACGGGCGACGCGCCGAATATGGTCTGGCTCTATCGGCGTCCCATCCTCGATTACTGGGCGGAAGGCGAGGATACGCTGCGCGCGGTCGTGACGCATGTGCTCGTGCATGAGATTGGCCATCATTTCGGCCTCTCGGACGACGATATGGAAGCGATCGAACAGCGGGCGGGTTAAACCGGCGTTCCGCGCGCCACGACCGGCGTCCACAGAACCTGTTCGATGTGAGTCGCGCCCGTCGCCAGCATGACCAGCCGGTCGAAACCGAGCGCGACGCCGCTCGCATCCGGCATCGCCGCAAGCGCCGCGATAAAATCCGCGTCGATCGGATAATGCTCGCCGTAAATCCGCGCCTTGTCAGCCATCTGTGCCTCGAACCGGCGCTGCTGCTCGGCGGGGTCTGTCAGTTCGCCGAAGCCATTGGCGAGCTCCACGCCGCAGACATAGAGCTCAAAACGTTCGGCGAAGCGCGAGTCTGCGGGACTGACCCGCGCCAGGGCGGCTTCGCGCGCGGGATAATCGCACAGCAGCGTCGGGCGGCCGCAGCCAAGCCGCCCTTCAATCTTTTCGGACAGGATCTTGCTGAACAGATCCGACCACGTGTCATCCGTTGTGACCCGCAGGCCGCGCTCTTCGGCGGCCTGCGCCAGTCCGGCGCGATCTTCAAGCAGCGGCTCCAGATCAATGCCGGCGTAGCGCGCGAAGGCGGCGCAGACGGTTATGATCTCTGGCTCGGCGTAAGGGTCGCAAAGCCTGTCGCGCCAGGAGAAATCCCGCGCGCCGACGGCGGCGGCGGCCTCCGCCAGCAGACCGGCGCAATCTTCCATCGCCCGCGCAACGGGCTCATGCGCCCGATACCATTCGAGCATCGTAACCTCAGGATGATGGAGCGGCGAACGCTCGCGGTTCCGGATTACGCGGGCGAGCGTGAAAATCTTCTCCTCGCCGGCGGCGAGCAGCTT
>CAZJAY010000339.1:0-2143 GCA_964543915.1 uncultured Methylocystis sp.
GAAATTCTCGAAAGCCTGAATGCAAGCGAAATGGCGCGTCGCCGTTTTCGGGATATCGCCCGGATCGCGGGTCTTGTCGTTACATCGGTTCCGGGGGCCAGACGCGGCGCGCGGGCGTTTCAGGCCTCATCCAGCCTGTTTTACGACGTGTTCCGTCGTCATGATCCCGATAATGGACTGCTTCGTCAGGCGGAACGCGAATTGCTGGAGGATGAACTCGACGTGCGTAGACTCCACGCGGCGCTCGTCGACATGAATGCCTGCGCGTTCGAGCTGCGCCCGCTCTCTCGCTGTTCGCCGCTGGCCTTTCCATTGATGGTCGAGCGTCTGCGCGAAAAACTGAGCAATGAAACGCTGGCGCGCCGGATCGAGCGCATGTTGTCGCAACTGAACGCGGCGGCTGACTCATGACGATCGGCCTGCCGTCCCACGAGTTTCGGGGTCTGACCCTGCTGCCCGGGCGCGCAGTGTGGCAGCCGGGGGCGCGCGCGCTCTGGATCGCGGACCTCCATCTTGGCAAGGCGGCCGTCTTCCGTCGGTTGGGGCAACCGGCGCCAGCGGGAACAACGCAGGAAAATCTTGCGCGTCTTGACCGGCTGATCGACCTCTGCGGACCGCGCCGACTCATTGTGCTCGGCGACTTTTTCCATGCCCGGGAGTCCTGCGCGCCGCCTTTGATCGCCGCGCTGGCAACGTGGCGCGCGGCGCGCCGCAGCCTCGACTGTGTGGTCGTTCGCGGTAATCACGACGCGCCGATCCCCGATACGGCGTGGCCCGTCGATTTCGACTGCGTCGACGAACCCTATGCGCTGGAAGGGGTTGAGGGTCGCCATCATCCGCTCGACGCGCCGGAGGAGGCCGGGCCGCCCGCGCTCGCGGGCCATGTGCATCCTGTCGTGCGTTTGAAGGGGCGGGGTCGGGACTGCGTGCGACTGCCCTGCTTCGCGATTGAGGGGCGACAGGTGCTGTTACCCGCCTTCGGCGCCTTTACCGGCGGCTGTCTTGTCGCCGGCGAACGCAAGCGCGAGCTCTGGGCGACGACCGGCGAGGCGCTCTACCGCGCGCCGCCGGGCTGAAATTCGGACCCGTTCACGATTTTGAGAGATTGTCGATTTTCTTGTTCAACTCGTCGAGCTGTCGTCTCAAATCCTCGACGTCGCCGCCGCCTGTCGGCCGTATGGACGATTCCTCCTGCGCTGCGAGTCCCGCAGGCGCGCCTGGCTCGTCGGTTGTCAGGCCGAAGGGGTTGAACATCGCCAGCGCCTGGCGGAAGACGGCCATGTTCTTGCGGGTCTGCTCCTCAAGCGACTGGAACGCCTGGCGTGTCGGCTCGGCGAGCGGCCCTGTTCCTAGCGCCGAGGTGAATTGGTCCCGGAACCGCTGCTGCTCCTTCGTGAGCTTGTCGATGGTGAATTCGAGATAGCTCGGCACCAGCATCTGCATGGAGTCGCCATAGAAACGGATCAGCTGGCGCAGGAAAGCGATCGGCAGGAGGCTCTGGCCGTCCTTTCCCTCCTGCTCGAAAATGATCTGGGCGAGAACCGGTCGGGTGATGTCTTCGCCGCTTTTCGCATCGCAAACGACGAAGTCTTCGCCCCGCTTGACCATTGTCGCCAGGTCCTCAAGGGTCACATAGGTGCTCGTTCCCGTGTCATAGAGACGACGATTTGCGTATTTCTTGATCATCGTCGGCTTTTTTTCGGTCGCCATTCGCCGCCTGCCTCCCTCGCCACGCCAGCGTCTGCCCGGAAAAACGCCAGCGTGCGCTGCGATAACGATAAGCGCAATTGGGCGCCTGCGGCAATATTTTCATGCCGGACGGCTTTCGTTCGCGGACAATTCCGTGCAAAACGGGGCCCGATCCGGCGCCCGTGTGCGCGAAGGGTTCGACGCAGATGGCCCTGCCGGGAGGCGGGAGGGTCCGGAATGATCATATTTTCAAGGAGATCGACATGACGACCGATATCGTGATCGTTTCCGCGGAGCGTACCGCCGTCGGATCGTTCAACGGAGCCCTTGGCGCGGTTCCGGCCCACGAGCTCGGCGCTGTCGCAATCAAGGGCGCGCTGGAACGCGCAAAGGTCGACCCCGCTTCTGTCGAAGAAGTAATCCTCGGTCAGGGTCTTACCGACGCCCAGGGTCA
>CAZJAY010000340.1:0-2098 GCA_964543915.1 uncultured Methylocystis sp.
AATCTCCAGGTCATTGAATCGTTTATGGCCGCCCACCGCGATTTAGGCAACCTCCAGATAAGAACGGACGATCAATACATTATTTGCTTGTTCCGGCCCGCCATGATGGGCCCGGTTCGCCTGACGGTCGTCCGCGAGGCCCTCGACGCCGATAACCCATGGCGGCGGCGTCGGACGCTTGTCGATCGCGCTTTTCCGGCTCCCGACGCCCAGTGGCCGGATACGGCCGCTAAGAAGAAGCGGTCGAACGGGCGCGGGGATCATCGCGCTTCTGGCGGCGCTTCTGCAAGGAGCGAACCCAATATCGCGCCGAGCGCCATATCTTCCTCCTGGCCGAAGCCGTGATGACGAATACCGCCGCGCCGATCGATGATGATTGAGGTCGGCGTCCCCTGCATACCGTAACGCCGCATCGTCACAGGGATCGGGTCATTGTCGCCGGGCTGATCGACGCCAATCGGGAAAGTGAGGCGAAATTCATGGATGAAGGCTTCGAGCGAAACCGGCGTCATGGCCGCATGGTGTTCGAAGACCGTGTGCAGGCCAATGACCGCGAGATCCGTATGACGAAACAGCGTGTGCGCCTTCTGGGCCTGGGGCGCGCCATGCGTGACGCAGCCGGGGCAAAGCATCTGGAAGGCGTGGATAAAGACTACACGGCCTCTTAAAGACGCAAGCGTTGGCGGCTTATCCGTATTGAACCAGCGGGAGACGATGAGTTCGGGCGCTTCCATAATCCTGATCCTCAACAACCACCGGCCCGGACGCATGCTGATCGATCGCCGCAGGAGCCTCCGCCGCTGACCTTACTGGAAGGATTCTTCCCGCAGACGGGTTCGGGAGTCGGGTCCCGACAGTTCTTTCCTGCACCCCGCGCTTACCTTTCCGGCGTTTCTTTCAAGACAATCCTCGATATCGGCCACAAAGGGAATGTAGTCGCTGCAAAAGGTCATGACATCGCCCATACATTCGGATTCATCCGGCTCCGGCTCCTGCGCCATGGCCCCCGACGCGCCAATGATCATCAACATCGCCGCGACCCGAAAAGATTTGCCCATAACGATCCGCCCTTCGCCCGGACGACGCGCTTCGTTATGGCGCGCGATCCCGATCAAGATCCCAGAGTATAAAAACCCGGCGCGGGGGTCCATGGGCGCCCAGGCGGATCAGGCGAGCCACTCGCGGGCGTTTTTGAGCAAGGCGGTGACGAGTTTATTCTCAACCTTGCGATGCATGGTGACGCCGAAGAAGCTTACGGGGACGACCGGAATTTTATCGATGACATGGAGACCATACTGGCGTTCGATCTGACTGCCGACGCTGAGCGGCGCGAAAATCACCCCGCCCGTCTCGACAGCAAATGTCTTGAGCAGCGCGCTATCCTCGATCTCGGCGATGATGCGGGGCGACATGGCGTTTTCTTCAAACCACTTATCGAGCGCGCGCCGCAGTTGTGTATCCGTCGTCTGAAGAAGAAGCGGCGCGCCATTCAACGATGCGGGAAAATCACGGCGATAATTTTCGACCTGATCCTTCGGGGCATAGGCGGCGACGGCCGATTGACCGAGCGGGTGATGATAGAGCCGCGCCGCCGCGCTGGAGGTTGGCGCGTCGGCGATGATGAAATCGAGGCCATGCATGACCAGTTCAGAAAGCAGTCGATCGATCTTGTCGCCGTAAATCGTGATTTGTGCGCCGGGGAACTGCCGTAAAACAGGTTCGATAAGCTTGTAGACGAGCAGTTTCGGCAGCGAGCTGACGACGCCGACTGACAGTCGCGGCGCCCTGAGGCCGGCTCCATCGCGAAGGACGCGTCCCAGCTCGCGTCCGATCGTGAAGATTTCGTCGGCGTAATTGAAAACCATTCGACCCGCTTCCGTCAGGACGAGATTTCGTCCCTCCTTTCGAAAGAGCTGCGCGCCGATCGCCGCCTCGAAGACGGAAAGCTGGCCGCTGATCGTCGGCTGGGCGAGCCCGAGTTTCTGACAGGCCCGGGTGACGCTGCCCTCGCGCGCCACATTCCAGAAATAGAACAGATGCTGATAATTGAGCCGCTCCATGCCAAAAATCCATTCTAAATTTCGATAAGCAGATATTC
>CAZJAY010000341.1:0-2089 GCA_964543915.1 uncultured Methylocystis sp.
TTGAGTCGTATCCCTTATTTTTCGACATATTCCATAAGCGACGGAACATATTGCGGAACGCCAAAGAGCACTGGGCATGAATTATGGAATTCAACCTCAATGTCTTTCAGCACGCCATTGCGACGGAATGTATCGCAGGAAAGATACATCGCCTTCTGCGGCGCGCCGGCGCATTTGATCGGCATGGGCGGCTGGGTGAAAAGCGCGCGTCCACCCTTGAGATTGGACGCAAGCTGATGGGTATAGGGCGCCAGATCGGGTAAATAATTCGAAGTGACGCCGTTCTCGCCAAGTGTTTCCGCAAGA
This sequence comes from uncultured Methylocystis sp., assembly GCA_964543915.1. GTDB lineage: Bacteria > Pseudomonadota > Alphaproteobacteria > Rhizobiales > Beijerinckiaceae > Methylocystis. The sequence continues at coordinate 307 of CAZJAY010000341.1, forward strand.
CCTGGCACCCCGGCCCAATTCAGTTTGATGCCAGGCGATACGACAAGTCCGCGATATTTGATGCTCACGCCGTCATCAAGCACGACCTCATTATTTTCGGGCGCGAAACGCGCGGCCCGCTGCCGGCGCCAGGACACCCCGCGGGGAATCACCGGGCCCTTCTGCCGCTTCCCCACATCGGGCGTGAAAACGCCCGCGCCGACGAGCGTGAAACCGGGCTGGTAATAATGGACCTCGGCCGGTTCAATGAGCGCGATTGTGAGATCGCGCCGGCGATTGAGCAGGCTCGCCGCCGTCGCAATACCGCCGCTCCCGCCGCCGACGATGACAATGTCGTAGATTTTATTTTGAGGCCTGCGGTTTACCGCGCTGCGTCCGACAATACGCGATTGCAGAGCGGAAAGATTGAATCCCGCTTTCGTCGCAGCCTCAAGAATAGCGTCGACATCCTGTTTGCCGCCTTCGGCGAGCGCCCAGACGCTCGCCGCGCGATTGCCGGTTTTACAGTAGCCAAGGACACGGGCGTCTTGTGTTCCGATAGCGTCAACGAAGGCGTCGACATCCGCATCTTTCACATCGCCCGGCGTCACGGGAATATGGACGAATTTCATGCCCTGCGCCTCGGCGAGGCGAGTCATCTCTTCATTTGTCGGCTGATTTTCGTCTTCATTCGCACGTCGAAAACAGACAATGATCCGAAAGCCTTCCCGCGCCGCCTGGGCGACGTCATCCGCCGTTAATTGCGCGGCCGCCGAAAATGTCGGTCCCAGTTCCCTGAAGCTCATGTCACTCTCCAAATTTCTGGCGGGCGCAGGATCAATGGCGCCGGTTTTTCACGTCTTGTTGAACTCGGTCCCCGCGAAACGCGATCAGAGAACGTCGATCGGGATCTTCAGATAGCGGGCGCCATTGCTCTCGGGCGGCGGCAACCGTCCGCCGCGCACATTCACCTGGACTGACGGCAAAATCAGATTGGGCAGATCAAGAGCTGCGTCGCGCTTCGTGCGCATGGCGACAAAATCGTCTTCCGCAACGCCGTCATGAACATGAACATTATGCGCTTTCTGTGCGCCGACGGTTGTCTCCCAGACAAAGGCGTCCCGGCCCGGCCCCTTGTAGTCATGACAAAGAAACATGCGCGTCTCGTCAGGCAGCGACAAAAGACGACGGATAGAGCGGTAGAGTTCTCTTGCGTCGCCGCCAGGAAAATCGGCGCGCGCCGTGCCATAATCGGGCATGAAAAGCGTATCGCCGACAAAGGCGCAATCGCCAATGACATAGGCGAGGTCGGCGGGCGTATGGCCAGGCACATGCAGCGCCATCGCCGGAATATTCCCGACTGCGAATGTATCGCCATCCCGGAAAAGATGGTCGAACTGCGAACCGTCGCGGGCGAAATCCGCCCCGAAGTTGAAGATCCCCCCAAAGACCTTCTGCACGGTTACGATTGCGGCGCCGATCGCGATTTTGCCGCCGCTTTTTTCCTGAAGATAAGGCGCAGCCGAGATGTGATCGGCATGGGCGTGCGTTTCGAGCAGCCAGTCGATCGTCAGCGCCTCGCGCTTCACGAAATCGATGACTTCATCCGCCGAGGCGGTCGATGTGCGCCCCGAGGCCGGGTCGTAGTCGAGCACGCTGTCCACGATGACGCCGTGGCGGGTCGCGGGGTCGTAGGCGATATGGGTCGCCGTAAAGGTCGCCTCGTCGAAAAAGCCCTTCACCGCCAGCTTCGTCCCGGCGGCTGCGCGCGCGGCGCGAATTTGAGCGGCGGCGGCGGAGAGGT
>CAZJAY010000342.1:0-2085 GCA_964543915.1 uncultured Methylocystis sp.
TCACAGTTTCGCAGGGGCTTTGGTCGTGTGCTCCTGTTCGATCCGACAAATCCGGAATCAAACGCCTACAACCCGCTTCTCGAAATTCGCCAGGGTCCATCAGAAATCCGGGACGTTCAGAATATTGCAGATATTCTGGTGGATCCCGAAGGCTCGCTCGAACGACGCAATCATTGGGAAAAGACAAGCCATTCCCTGCTCGTCGGCGCTATTCTTCACGTGCTTTACGCCGAACCGAACAAAAGTCTCGCGGGCGTCGCCAATTTTCTCTCCGATCCTACCCGCGACATCCGGACGACGCTCGATCGAATGATGCAGACGCCGCATCTGGGCCCAAATACCCCCCATCCGGTTGTCGCCTCCGCCGCACGGGAATTGAAGAACAAATCTGATAATGAATGCTCGGGCGTTCTCTCGACAGCAATGTCCTTTCTTGGACTCTACCGTGACCCGATCGTCGCCGATGTCACGGCGCGCTGTGACTGGCGTATTGCCGATCTGACCGCGCACCCGCGTCCAACGACCCTGTATATCGTCATTCCGCCCTCCGACATTAGCCGGACAAAACCGCTGATCCGGCTCATGCTGAACCAGATCGGGCGACGACTGACCGAGGATCTTGACGCCAGAAACAAGCGGCATCGCCTGCTGCTGATGCTCGATGAATTCCCGGCGCTCGGGCGGCTCGATTTCTTCGAAAGCGCTCTCGCATTCATGGCCGGATACGGGATCAGGGCCTTTCTCATCGCGCAATCACTCAATCAAATTGAAAAAGCTTATGGATCAAATAATTCGATCCTGGATAACTGCCACGTCCGTGTGAGCTTTGCGACCAACGACGAACGTACTGCCAAACGCGTATCGGACGCACTCGGCATGGCGACCGAAATCCGCGCTATGAAAAACTACGCCGGTCATCGTCTCGCGCCCTGGCTGGGTCATTTGATGGTGTCACGCTCCGAGACTGCGCGCCCATTGCTAACCCCCGGCGAAATCATGCAATTGCCGCCTGACGATGAGATTGTCATGGTAGCCGGCATTCAACCCATCCGGGCGAAAAAGGCGCGCTATTTTCAGGATCCGCGTTTTGTCGCGCGCATTTTGAGACCGAATCCGCCCATAAAGGGTCCCTTCCCGGACCAACCGCCGGACGCCTGGTCGACGCTCCCACCAGGGCCGTCGCCGCGTCTCCGGGTTAACGCAAAAGAGCTTTCCCTGGGGATGGCCCCGCCAGACGATGGCGGACGCGAGTTACAGCAGGCGTTCGACGACGACGTCGATCTCGACGCCGCGCATCGCCAAAACGAAACTCCAAACGAGTTCTCGTCGTTCGACTCAGTCGACCCGGCTCCCGCAAGGAAAACACGGGCGCTCGCCAATCGGATGATCGCAATCGCGCGGCAGGTCGATCTGGATGACGAGGGCCCGCTCAATTTTTAGGAAGATCATGACTGCCAGACTTTGCCTACGCCTTTCTCCAAAGACGGTCGCCGCCATCAGCGAGCTCGCGGCAATCAAAAAAATCACGAAGGCGGCCGTCGTGGAAGCAGCGGTGCTATCTCTGCTTTCTCCCGATCATGGTGATCTGCGTGAGGCCGCGGTTTCCCGACGGCTCGATCGAATGACCCGTCAAAACGATCGATTGGAACGAAATCTGGTGATCACATCTGAAGCGCTGACGCTCTTCATCCGCTCGTGGTTGACCTCATCAAATCCTGTCCCGCCAGAAGCGCTCGCGGCGGCACAGGCGAAGGGACGCGAGCGTTACGAAAACTTTATACAGGCGCTCGCCCAGCGCCTTCATCAGGGCAAGTCCCTCGAAAAGGAAATCCTGCAGGAAGTCTTTCCTTTCGCGCCGAAATCCCACAGTGAAGACGAACAGGAAGATCAATCGAAGATAGATTAGCTTTATTATGCAGTCTCCAACCTCGGGTTTCGCCATCGCCCTCCGGTAAATGATTCTGTTTATACCGATCCCGCAAACACATAAAAGGACACAGGGTCGATTGAATGATGTGACGGTGGTTGGGTTAAGGTGTAGTAGCTACTACTTGATCTGACGGACGGCGTCCGGAGACGTGTCGG
>CAZJAY010000343.1:0-2085 GCA_964543915.1 uncultured Methylocystis sp.
GGCGACTTCATGCCGAGGACCCGGTTCGCGACGAGATCGAGCCGGCCAATGCCATGCAGGCGACCGAGCGCATTGAGTTTCGCAAGCAGCGCCGCCGGCGAGAGCCGCACGCCGTCGATGGCGACGGGATCGCCTCTCTCGAAATCGATCGAGACATATTGCGGCGTATCCGGCGCGTCTTCCGGATTATCGGTGCGCGAATAGACGTAATCCGGCGTCTCCTGCGACGGGTCTTCGAGCACCTTGAACTCGGATGAGGTGTGCAGAAGATTGGCGTCGGTCGAGAAGGGCGCCTCGCCGCGCTTGTCCTTCGCGATCGGAATCTGATGCGCTTCGGCGAATTTGATCAGATCGGTGCGCGAGACGAAATCCCACTCGCGCCAGGGCGCGATCACCGCGATGTCGGGCTCCAGCGCATAATAGCCGAGTTCGAAGCGCACCTGATCGTTGCCCTTGCCGGTCGCGCCGTGACAGACGGCGTCGGCGCCCATGCGTCGGGCGATCTCAATCTGCTTTTTCGCGATCAAAGGCCGCGCGATGGAGGTGCCGAGCAGATAGAGCCCCTCATACTGGGCGTTGGCGCGAAACATCGGAAAGACGTAATCGCGCACGAATTCCTCGCGCAGATCCTCGATGAAGATGTTTTCCGGCTTCACGCCGAGCAGCAGCGCCTTTTCGCGCGCCGGGGCCAGTTCCTCGCCCTGGCCGAGATCGGCGGTGAAGGTGATGACTTCCGCGCCATAGGTCGTCTGGAGCCATTTCAGGATGATGGAGGTGTCGAGGCCTCCGGAATAGGCGAGGACGACTTTTTTGATGTCTTTCTTCTGGCGGGTCATTTGCGGCTCTGGCTGGGGCGGGTCTGGAATGCGCGCGGGACTATAGGCGCCCCGCCGACGGGCGCAAGCCACGCGCCGCGTTGCGTGATCGCCGGGCGGTCGATCGGCGGGTCGATAGCCGGTCGCGACGCAAAGCCGCGCGCCGGACAACCGAATTCTTTTCAAAACGGCCAAAAATTTAAATCAATTTTTATCCTTGCGGACAAATTATGCCGCAATGTTTGAGAGCAAGCCGCGCGCATTCCGAAATGGCGCTTCGAATCAGAGCTTTGCAAGCGATTCGGCTGGAGCCGGGGTCGGCCGTTCCGGGCCATATAACGGGCCAGGAATCGCCTCATTGCCGCACGAACAAAGCCATCAAGCGCTGATTTATTCCGACTGTGGCCGCGAAGCCACAGTGAGGCGAGCCGGTTCTCCGGGCCGGATTTCGCTTGCAGCGTATGAGAAATTCCCGAGGGGACGAATGAAACACGGAATCGCTCAGCACCGAGGCGCAGGCTCGTTCGAACGTCTGGCGTCAGGCCGAACGACGCACCACGCGCTGATGAGCGCCACCGCGCTCGCGATGAGTCTCTATCTTGGCGTCTGGCTGCTTCAGCGCCCGACATCGCCGTCGGCGGAGTCTGCGGCCCCGGTTGACGTCGCCGTCGCGCCGTCGCCGGCGCCCGCTTCGACCGCGACCGTGATTGGCGCGGTAGTCCATGATCTGAGAGCGCATGCGGCTCATGGGTCGCGCCCGCTTGCCGCCAACGCCGGAGCGCCCGCTTTCCCGACGAAGGTCGCGCCCGAGATGGCGTTGCGCCGTTTGTCGGGTGAAGTGACGACTGCGCAAACGCCGCCGACGGACCGTCCCGAGATGGCCATGACGCAGGAAGCGCCATCGGCCGCTGTCGTCGATGCGCCGGCCCCGCCCCGCCGGCCGGCTGATCTAAAAACGCTTGCGGATCGTGGCCAGCCCCGGTTCCCGACCCGCATGGCGGCCGTGCCGCTAAGGCGCTCGGTTCCCGCAGATCAGGGCGACAATCGTAATTTCCTTGAGAAATTCTTCGACTTTGGCGGTAGCGCCGAAAATCAGCGGCCGGCGAACGGGCAGGCGCTCGCCTATGCGCCCCAGGACGGCGGCATGACCTCCATCGCCAAATCGGTCCTTGGCCACGCTTCGGTCGGCTCATCGACGGGCGCGGCGGTCGCCGCAGCGCGTTATGACTCCCACACAGCCGTCTACGACATCTCCGCGAAGACCGTCTAT
>CAZJAY010000344.1:0-2080 GCA_964543915.1 uncultured Methylocystis sp.
CAAGCCATTCGAAGCCTCGGCGATCTGATCCAACGCTCCTACATCTGGCTGCTGGTCGCGTCGGTTTGTGCGGCGTCGTTCATGCCGCATTTGGGGCTACAGCTGCAGAAAACACAACTCTTCGAAATTCATCTCGGCGCAATGAGCATCGCTGCCACGACGACGACGCTAATGCTGTCGTTACTTCTATTCAACGCTGGTCTCGTGACGAATTTCGACGAGGTAAGGCGCATCGTCGGCCGGCCAATAATGATGCTCGGCGGGGCGATTGGCAACTTCATCGTTCCGCTCACATTCGTCGGCGGACTCAGTCTGCTGTCGCAAAGATGGCACGACGCCGATGAATGGCAGCAGATTCTCACTGGTCTTGGGTTCGTCGCGGCAATGCCGATCGCGGGGGCCTCCACAGCCTGGACACAGGCTTCTAACGGAAATATGGCCCTTAGTGTCGGACTCGTTCTTGTCACGACTCTGATCAGTCCATTCGTAACGCCGCTCATAATTCTCGGCGCAGGCGCCGTCACGACAGGCGACTATGGCGAGGATCTGCAGGAACTTGCGGCCGCAGGGTCAATGAGTTTCCTGGGAGCGTGGATCCTTGCGCCAACGCTTCTGGGTATCCTTGGAGGCCGGCTCCTTGGTTCTGAGCGCGCTACCGCAGCCAAACCCCTCTGCAAACTCGCTAACAGTGGAATTATTCTTGCGCTCAATTATGCTAACGGCTCGCTTTCCCTGCCGAACGTCGTTGCACAGCCCGACGGTGATTTTGTCGCCGTCATGATCGCCGCGGCTGCACTTTTGTGCGCCATATCATTCTCCACCGGATTTCTGTTTGCGCGCCTGATCGGCGCAGATCGAAATGAGACAGTCTCATTGATGTTCGCGCTTGGACTAAGCAACAGCAGCGCCGGACTCGCCCTGGCGTCGACAGCCATGCCTGACCACATTGGCGTGATGCTCACGGTCATCATATACAATCTGGTCCAGTATTTTGTAGCAGCGCTCGTCGATAAATATGTTTTTCAGGGCGGCCCGCCAAAGGCGCAACCCGCCGCCCCGCCTCCTCATGCCTGAGTTCTTCCGGACGCAGATATTCGTGGCCGACCCGCGCGCCTTCCCAAATACACGACGATCCGGCCGCTACACCACCCGGAAAGGGAACGTAGAATGATGCAATATCCGGGACAACCGGATCGTTCATTTGCACCGCAGTGGACGAATTGACGAGCGTTTTAACGGCAGGGCCGCAGGGGTTGACCGCAGTTGCTGCGAACGTCAGTTCGGGTTCCCGAGCGATGCCGCGCGGCGTTATCTACCGAATTTCAGCGAGGGCCGACTTTGTGGGCGGGCCGGGCTCACGTAAGCTCGGTCGCTTCGGATCACCCGCATCCGGCGCGAGCACGGAGCGTGGAACGATCGCGGCGAAGGCGAAAAGCTTTTCCATTGTCGTAAGTAAAATGCGCGCCCGCTGCGGCGGCGGCGACCAGCCCCACACGAAATCTCGCGAAAAAATAGGGGGCGCGGGCGCCAGCAAGCAAATTTGCGCCACCGCTGTCGCGTGGCGCGGGTTTTTCGTTTAATCAGCGTGGTGGGAGAAGAAGTCCATGTCCATCGAATCGAAAAATCCGGAAACGCTCGCACTGCACGCCGGCTGGCGCGCCGACGCCGTCAATGGCGCTGTCGCCGTGCCGATCTATCAGACGACATCCTACCAGTTCCGCGATACGGAACATGCGGCCAATCTCTTCGCGCTGAAAGAGCTGGGCCATATCTACACGCGTATCGGCAATCCGACGACGGGCGTGCTGGAGGCGCGGCTCGCGGCGCTCGAAGGCGGCGCAGCGGCGCTGGCGCTGGCCTCGGGCCAGGCGGCCTCCGCCTACGCCGTGCAAAATCTCGCAAAGGTCGGCGACAATATCGTTTCCTCCACCGATCTTTACGGCGGCACCTGGAATCTCTTCGCCAATACGCTCAAGGATCAGGGGATCGAGGACCGTTTCGTCGATCCGGCCGATCCGGAGAATTTCCTCCGCGCGACCGACGACCGCACCCGCGCCTAGTACGCGGAGACTTAGCCCAA
>CAZJAY010000345.1:0-2058 GCA_964543915.1 uncultured Methylocystis sp.
AGCCGCCTCAATCGCGAGCCGGCACATCTCCTTCTCGGAGAGATCGAGCGGCAACAGAATTTTCTTATACATGACGCCTCCTGATCGCCGCGCCACCGCGACCCGACCGGCGTTGGATACCCGAAAAACGATCGACGCGCCACGCGACCCGGAGACGCGGATGAGTTCCGCCCGGTCTGACGACCGCGACTGACGCCCTCCGCTAAAGGGCGTTCAGCGCGTGGTATTCAATGCGGCCGATCCGCATGATGTAAACGATCGCCAGCATCGCGCCGAAAGCCTTGAGCGTGATCCAGATCAGTTCTTCGATATCGGGATGCATGACCTGCTCCTTTCCGGTCCGCCCGCGCCCCGCGTTTTCTCCCTCAGGTTCGCATGCGTCTTGCGGCAGCAAGCGTCATGCCAGTCGGATGCGGCGGCGCCTCGGGCTCCGACCGCGCAATGTGACAAACTTCGCATGGAGCGCGCTCATGTGCGCTCACGCACATCTTTCAAACCACTCGGCCATTAACCATTTCTTCACCAACAGGGAGACGGTTATGTCCAGCATCACGGTTCTCGACTCACAATCCGCCCGGCGCCAGTTTCGTGTTTCGGCGATTTTGCTCCTCGCTATGATGGGCGCGGCCTTCGTCGCCGGTTTCTCAATTCCGGTTACGAAAAACTACGGCGCCGCCTCCGCCGAAAGCGCAACCCAGCCGGGCTTCGGCCGCCTGCTTTCGGTTCAGGAGTAACCGCCCCGCGCCTGGTTACCGGTCAGAAAGGGGCAGGAGCGCCCTGCGATACTGGCGAGTGGGCTCCGTAGACAGGACTGTTGCGAAGGCGCAACGGTTCCCGGAATAAAGGCCTGTCCGATGGCGGCGGCGACGATTGTGGATGGTCTGTGCGCGGAAGGTCGCGTATCAGAGAAACCGCTCAGTCGCCCCTCTGGACAAGTGAACGACCGAGCGGTCCGCAGACGCAACGCCTACAGCTGCGCATACGCGGAAAAACGCCCCAAAAGCGCAGCGAACCGATCGTCGCGCCTAAAAGCCGGTTTGCCTAGCCAAAAGATCGACGACAGGGAAGATTTTCACAAAATCAGACTTTATGGTTAACGCGTCGTCCTTGCTAACGCGCGCCAGACGCCGAAATGTCGCCATGCGGGACGCAGAAGGCCCACGCCACCGGTCGACGCTTCTTTTTCTCGACGAAAACAGTCACATTCGGCGGCAGATCGGTGATTTTGTGGTTCGACAGATCTTCCGGCTTCTGTTCCGTCAACTCGACCCGATCATAATCGCCCGCCGGCAACGCGTTCCGCGCGGCCTGGCAATCCGCCCATGACGCGTGATAGGTGGATGCGATACTGCCGCCCTGTCCGCTGATCACAATCAACGTCGCGACAATTTTACCGATCATCCTGCTCCCCTTCCCGGCCGACAGGCCTGCCCGACATTTTCCACAAAACCACCCTGGTCGCCGGTCTCCGGAGCAGAAGCCCGCTTCCCGTCGACCAGATCGGTTGCCCTGCTCCGCCGTTTCAGCGAACAAAGTCCCGGAGTCGCCCCGCGTCGGACACGGGGCGCCCGCTCGTGTCTCAGTCGTCCGCAGCGCGAAGATGTGCTACCGCATTTCTCAGGTGTCTGAGCGCCGGCGCAATGTGGTTCTTCTCGCCATGCTCGATCGCCGCCTCCAGGCAATGGACGGCCCGCGCCGTGTGTTTATCGCCCGTGTCGCGGAGGTCATCCTCGGCTGCTTTCAGCGCCGTGCGCGCCTCTGACACGAGCCCGTCGACATCACGCGCCAGACCATTGGAAATCGCCGTTTCCGCATGATCAATCGCGGCGGGCACGCTGTAGCCCACCGCCGCCTGCGCATGGTCCACGTCATGATTGAAGGAGTCGCCCGCAACAGCGACTTGCGAGAGGCATAAAACGCCCGCGGTCGCGAAGGCCAATTGCTTCAGATTAATGAAGATCATAAACATCCTCCCGTTTCTTGACAGACAACTTTTATATGGGTTCCGACCGCGTCCGTTACAAACCATTTTTCATCGGATGCGGGCGCTTCGCTCCC
>CAZJAY010000346.1:0-2054 GCA_964543915.1 uncultured Methylocystis sp.
TGCGCTCGCGGTCGCGATTTCGACGGCCTGCGTCGCGCCGGCCCTGATCCTCGCCTTCGTTTCGGGAGTGAGCGCGCGTGGAGGCCAGGCGGCGGTCATCGGCGGCGTCACGGGACTTTTCCTCGCGCTGGCGCTCGCCGAAACCCGTCGTCGCGTAGAAATCTACGGGCTTGCAGGCCTCTCGGGGGCCTCCCTCGCCCTTGTCGCGGCCTGTGGATACAGCCTGTTCGAGCGACTGACCCGCAGAGATGACGATGCAGCTGAAGCTTCGATCTTCGTCTCAAGGCTGGTTCGCGGCGACGGAAGGGTGCTGTCCCCGGATCGGGACGCCTGAACGGGCCGGTGGCGGCCGCATCTATCGCGCGCGTCGTTTTCTGCTATAAGTCCGGCCGCACGCCCCGCTTCGCCGGGGCGGCTTCGCTTTCGCGCGACCTCGCTGGACGACATCCCGGCGGCGGCCGCAAGGGCGGACAACTTCCAGAAAACAGGAAAAATCGATGTCGATTACGGCAGAGCGCAAGCAGGCGCTGATCAAGGACTATTCCACCGGGGCGAACGATACGGGTTCGCCCGAGGTGCAGGTTGCGATCCTCACGGAACGGATCGTCAATCTGACCGAGCACTTCAAGACGCACGTAAAAGACAATCACTCACGTCGCGGATTGCTCAAGCTGGTCTCCCAGCGCCGTCAGCTGCTCGACTATGTCAAGTCGCGCGACGAAGCCCGTTACCGTGCGCTCATCGAGCGTCTGGGCATTCGCCGCTAGAAAACATCGGGCCGCGTGCGCAACGGCGACGCGGCCCGTTTCGGACCGGCGACATGGGGTCGCCGTCCCGACCATCGCATCGGCGCTCACGTCAGGGCAGGATCGCCGGACGCTGCGCGGGCTTGCCTCGAAAGCCCTCGTCCGTTCCGCAGCGTCCCGCCGTCTTGCTCATGACGGTCGTCCAACGTTCATCAGAGAAAGACAAACGTCATGTTTCAGATTCATCGCGAAGAGCTCGACTGGGCTGGTCGCAAACTCGTCCTCGAAACCGGCAAGATCGCCCGTCAGGCCGACGGCGCTGTTTTGGCGAGCTGGGGAGAAACCACCGTGCTCGCCACGGTTGTCTCGGCGAAGGCACCGAAACCCGGCCAAGATTTCTTCCCGCTCACCGTGAATTATCAGGAAAAGGCCTTTGCCGCCGGCCGTATACCGGGCGGCTATTTCAAACGCGAGGGACGCCCGTCCGAGCGTGAGACCCTCATTTCCCGCCTGATCGATCGGCCGATCCGTCCGCTGTTCCCCGATGGCTACCGCAACGACACGCAGGTGATCGTTACGGTCCTTTCGCACGATCTCGAAAATGATCCCGATATCCTCGCCCTCGTCGCCGCCTCGGCGGCCCTCACCCTGTCCGGCATCCCGTTCATGGGGCCGGTGGGTGGGGCCCGCGTCGGCTTCGTCAACGGCGCGCTGAAACTCAATCCGACCATCGAAGAGATGAAAAGCTCGGATCTCGATCTCGTCGTGGCCGGCACGCAGGACGCTGTCCTGATGGTCGAATCGGAGGCGAAAGAGCTTTCGGAAGAAGTCATGCTCGACGCGGTGATGACCGGCCATCGCGGTTTCCAGCCGGTCATTGACGCAATCATCCGGCTTGCCGAGCGCGCCGCCCGGGATCCGCGCGAATTGCATCTGCCCGACACGTCGGAAGTCGCGGCGGCGGTCGCCGGGATCGCGGAAGCCAGTCTGCGAGAAGCCTATAAAATCACGGTAAAGCAGGATCGCTATGCGGCGGTCGACGCCGTCAAGGCGAAGGTCATGGCGGAACTCTTCCCCGAAGGCTTTGAGCCCGCCTTCTCGAAGGAGCAGGTGAACGAGGTCTTCAAGGAGCTTCAGGCCAAGGTCGTGCGCTGGAACATCCTCGACACGGGCGTGCGCATCGACGGCCGCGACGTGAAGACCGTGCGTCCCATCGTCGCTGAGGTCGGCGTCCTGCCGCGCACCCACGGTTCCGCGCTGTTCACGAGGGGAGAAACCCAGGCGCTGGTCGTCGCGACGATCGGCACG
>CAZJAY010000347.1:0-2033 GCA_964543915.1 uncultured Methylocystis sp.
CAGAAGCGTCAATCCCGATGCGGCCCTCAATGTGCTTGAAAAAGACCGCACAGTTCATCGCCGGCGATTCAGAAATCAACGAATATCTCACCGACGCATCGCACAGGATTGGAACGTATACGAAACATGCGCCGGAGCCATCGCGCGAATATGTCGCAGAATATTCATTGAATCTTGAAAAAATTAACCTTTCCGGAACGAATCGGACCTGTCTTTTCTCGGGTTTTTATGGAACTATACTGTCGCTCTGGCGGGCTCGTTTCGTCCCGGGCAAGGTTCATTCGCGTATGTGGGTTTCAAAATGAAAATCCGAGTTTTGGTCGCGGGCGCCAGCATTCTGGCGCTCAGCGCTTTTCCGGCCGTCGCGCATAAATCTGCGCGCCACCATCACCATCATCGGCATCATCACCACCGTCCGCTGGAAGAGAAATTCTTCCCGATCGCAGACGAACTGGCGCTGTCGCGCGCGATCGTCGAGACCTGCTACAAATCAGACGGGGCGAACCTCAACCGCACCTATTGGGATCAGCAGCTCTATCAGATTCCCAAAAGAGAGCGTTATACCTTCAACAGAAGGGTAGATCGCGGCACGAAGGAAATCGAACAAGGCATTCCGGCCGACAAGCAGGCGCTCTGGTGCGACGACCAGCTCGACGCGTTGGCGAAGAAATACAAGACCACGCTCAACCCTCCGCTGGACAATGGCCCAGCGTCGCATCCCGTTTGCTGGAGCGATCCCAGCGGCATGTATGGCTGCCAGGGCATCGGTTACGATAATCCGCTCGCCGGCGTGAACGAGATCATCCGTGACGTCCCCGATATGGACGAATAAAGATGAAAAAACCGCCGTTGCGTTCTCGAAACGCGAAACGCCGCCAAAACGCGGCGCCTTGCATTCGGAACGTGGCGGCGGATCGGTCGGTCGTGTGAGCGTCCGGCGACCGACTGTCGCGAAAAGGCGTCGCGCGGCGCGTAAGCGCCGCAAGGTCCGCGTGATCGGAGCCGCCCGATGGAAACAGTAGCCTTTCTGAGTCAGAAAGGGGGCGCCGGGAAAAGCACGGTCGCGGCGAATATCGCGGTCGCCGCGGTCCTTGACGGCGACCAGGTCGCGATCCTCGATATGGATCCCGCGCGAACGCTCGTCAAATGGCGCGCAGCGCGCAGCGGCGCCGGGATAAGCGTCGATCACGTTGTTTGTGGCGATCTACGGGATGCGTTGGCGCGGGCGCAAAAAAACGGCGCAACGCTGTCATTGATCGATACGCCCGGAACGGCAAGCAGCCCACTGCTTGAAGCAGCGCGACTGGCGGATCTTTGCGTCATTCCGGTTCGCCCCAACACATTCGATATATGGGCGAGCGAAGAGACGGTGACGCTATTGCGCGAGCATAAAGCGGATTTCACCTTCCTGCTGAATCAATGTCCGCCGGCCCAGCAAAAAAATCGGGTGCGACAAAGCCTGGATGCGCTCGAAGCAACCGGCGGCATTATCAGGCCCATGGTTTGCAGCCGCGTCGATTATCAGGATGCGGCGCGCCTCGGTCTGGGTGTGATGGAGCATCGGCCAAAAGGGGCGGCAGCCTCAGAAATGGCGGAGCTATGGCGCTCGCTTACGAAACGATTGAAACGTCGCCCGCAGATCATGGAACGACCGATCGACGAAGCGGGAACAGTCGCCGCGCCTGCGCCAAATCCATATTTCGGCATTTTTGACGAAGCGTTGAACGTTGGCAGGCTCTACACGAGTTTCATGCGGGCGCTGCTTGCCGAAAGCGATCAAAACAGAAACGACCCGGAATGAAGCGTCCGGCTTACGCGGCCGCGCATGGCTCACCTCCCGCGTCATCCCGTCAAAGACGCCGCCTGTCCGTTGACAGTCCATGTCAATGGGCGCGCTATCGATGTTTATGGAAGAAAAGATGGCGGAAGGCGCTTTTATCGCCTGATGGCGATCTGGCGACCGCCGGGGCCGGAACGTCTAGCCGACCCAAAACGCCGCTGCGCGGCCGAGAACGAAGCTTGACGCCAGAATC
>CAZJAY010000348.1:0-2026 GCA_964543915.1 uncultured Methylocystis sp.
GCAACGCTTTTGCGCGCCCTCGTGACAGCCGGCGCAATCTCGATCGTTTTTACAAGCATCGTCGCCTTGCTCTGGCTTGGCGCGCAGGACGTGCTCGCAGGCCGCATGACGTCCGGCTTGCTGTCCCAATTTGTTCTGTATGCGGTGCTCGCCGCCAGCTCGCTCGGCGAACTCTCCCAGGTTTGGAGCGAAGTCACCGCCGCCGCCGGAGCCGCCGGTCGTATCGCCGAAATTCTCGCGGTTGCGCCCAAAATTGTGGCGCCGCCGCACCCCGCGCCGGCGCCTGCCCGCTGGTCCGGGCGGATCACGCTCGATCATGTCGGTTTTTCCTATCCCACCACGCCCGACGCCGTGGCGCTGCGGGACCTGAGCCTGACCGTCGCGCCGGGCGAACGCGTCGCGCTCGTTGGGCCGTCGGGCGCCGGCAAATCGACCCTCTTCGCGCTGTTGCTGCGATTCTACGATGTCGATTCCGGTTCGATCGCGCTCGACGGGGTTGATATTCGCGCGCTTGATCCGGCGGTTTTGCGCCGGGCGATTGCACTCGCGCCACAGGATCCGGTGATTTTCGGTCTCACGGTCGCGGAAAACATCGCCTATGGCCGCGAAGAGTCGAGCCGGGACGCGATTATCGCGGCGGCGACCCGCGCCCAGGCGCATGGCTTCATCATGGCGCTTCCGCAAGGCTACGATACGCCGCTGGGCGAGCGCGGCGTGACCCTCTCCGGCGGTCAGAAACAGCGGCTCGCCATTGCGCGTGCGATCCTCGCCGACGCCCCGGTGCTGCTGCTCGATGAAGCGACCTCGGCGCTCGACGCCGAAAATGAGGCGGCGGTGCAGGCGGCGCTGCATGACGTGATGACCGGCCGCACCAGCATCGTTATCGCGCATCGTCTCGCAACGGTTCTTGAGGCCGATCGGATCATCGTGCTCGACGAAGGCCGGATCGTGGAGCAGGGCACCCATGCGAGCCTCAGCGCCGCTGGCGGACTCTACGCACGCCTTGCGAAGCTTCAATTCGACACCGCCCGCGCCGGCGCGGCGGCGTGACTCAAGGACGCGTTGCGGACGACGATCCGTCGTTTGCCTTTGCGTCCAATGATGCTAAGAGCACGCGCCAACCCCGCGCGCCGCTAACGCGCCGGCGTCGATCCATCCGCGCAAAGGAGTTGGCTTCATGGCCCTATCGCCCATCACGTTGACCGAAGCCCTGACGTTCGACGACGTGTTGCTGCGACCCGGCCATTCGCGGGTGATGCCCTCCGGCGTCGATACGGCTTCCCGGCTGACCCGCGACATCACGCTCAATCTTCCGATCGTTTCATCGGCGATGGACACGGTGACCGAAGCGCGTCTCGCCATCGCCATGGCCCAGGCCGGCGGCATTGGCGTCATTCACCAGAATCTGACGCCTGCGGACCAGGCCGCAGAGGTGCGCAAGGTGAAGCGCTACGAGAGCGGGATGGTGGTCAATCCGATCACGATCTTTCCGGATGAGACGCTGGCCGACGCGCTCGCTCTGATGGCGTCGCAGGGAATATCGGGCTTTCCGGTCGTCGAGCGCGCGCAGGGCGGCGGCAAGGGCCGTCTTGTCGGCATCCTGACCAATCGCGACGTGCGTTTCGCCCAGGACAGCCGTCAGCCCGTTTCGGAGCTTATGACGCGAAAGCTTGTAACGGTGCGGGAAGGCGTTTCGGAAGGCGAGGCGCGCCATCTTCTTCACGAACACCGGATCGAGAAGCTGCTCGTGGTCGACGACGACGTTCACTGTGTCGGCCTGATCACCGTCAAGGACATCGAGAATGCGACGCATCACCCCAACGCCTGCAAGGACGGCGAGGGACGCCTGCGCGTCGCCGCCGCAACCACGGTCGGCGATCATGGGTTTGATCGTGCGCTGCAATTGATCGACGCGGGCGTCGACTGCATCGTGATCGACACGGCGCATGGCCACTCCCAGGCCGTGATCGATCAGGTCCGTCGCGTCAAGAAGCAGACCAACCGCTTGCAGATAATCGCGGGCAAC
>CAZJAY010000349.1:0-2023 GCA_964543915.1 uncultured Methylocystis sp.
CGGAGGGGACGCCGAAAGGCGTGGCGCTGTCGAGCCGGAATATGCTCGCGAACGCCGCGCAGGCGGCAGCGCGCATTGATTTCGGCCGCACGGATAAATTGTTCAACGTGCTGCCGGTCTTTCACTGTTTCGGCCTGACAATCGGTTTCGTCCTGCCAATGGTCTATGGCGTGCCGGTGTATCTCTATCCCTCGCCATTGCATTATCGCGTCGTGCCTGAACTCGTATACGCCACCAACGCCACGATCCTGTTTGGCACGGACACATTCCTCGCCGGTTATGCGCGCGCGGCGAACACCTATGATTTTCGTTCGCTGCGCTATGTCATCGCCGGCGCGGAGCCGCTGAAAAAATCGACGCGCGATGTCTGGAGCGAAAAATTCGGCGTACGGATTTTCGAGGGCTACGGCGTCACCGAGACGTCGCCGGTGCTTTCGCTGAATACGCCGATGTTCAATAAATTCGGCACGGTGGGGCAACTGGTTCCCGGCGTCGACTGGCGGCTCGATCCGGTCGAGGGAATCGAAACGGGCGGCCGCCTCGTCGTGCGTGGTCCAAATGTGATGCTGGGCTATCTGCGGACGGACGCGCCCGGCGTACTCGATCCGCCGCCGGACGGCTGGTACGACACAGGCGATATCGTCGCATTCGACAACGACGACTATCTCTCAATCAAGGGGCGCGCGAAGCGTTTCGCGAAGGTGGGCGGCGAGATGGTGTCGCTGGCCGCGATCGAGGAGCTCGCCGGCGAACTCTGGCCGGAGGCGCTCTCCGCTGCAACCGCGCTACCGGACCCGCGCAAGGGCGAGCGAATTATTCTGGCGACGCAAAGCCGGGAAGCGACGCGCGCGGATTTTCTGGCGCAGGCAAAGGCGAAAGGCGTTTCGGAACTCGCAATCCCGTCGGACATCGTTTTCATCGATCATATGCCGCTGCTTGGATCGGGAAAGATCGACTTTGCCGCCGTAGC
Organism: uncultured Methylocystis sp.; assembly: GCA_964543915.1. Classification (GTDB taxonomy): domain Bacteria; phylum Pseudomonadota; class Alphaproteobacteria; order Rhizobiales; family Beijerinckiaceae; genus Methylocystis. The sequence continues at coordinate 971 of CAZJAY010000349.1, forward strand.
AAAACACTTGCGTGAACGCGGCGCGCAGCCGCCGGCGTGACCCGCCGTTACGCCCAGAATGGCGCAAGCGCCTTCAGGGTCCGTTCGGTATGATGCATGTGCGCATCGCCTTCCATCGCCGCATGGGCGAACCAGCCGCGCACGAAGCCGGAGACCCGCGCAAGGGACGGATCATCCGCATCGAGACCATCGAGCAGTCGATCGGCAGTCGCAAGATCGTTGAAGGCGCCGAGGCTGTCCTGAAGCGCGGCGAGCGCTTTGGACCAGGCCCGCGCGGCCTTTCGGCGACCAAACAGACTTTCGAAAAACTCTGCCGCGTAACGCGCTTTTTTCAGGGCGATCCGGACGGCGTGTCGTGACTCTTGCGTCTGCGCGGCAAGGTCCTTGCTGCGGCGCAGGACCCGACGCCGCGCCCGCGTGAGGGCGGTCGCGGCGAAAGCCGGCGCCGAGCCTGCGACAACGGCTTCGGGCGCGGCCAGCCAGTCACGCGCCTTGATGATCTGACGAAAATCGGCCTGAAAATCATCGGTCGCGCCATCTGCGATCATTCTCCGGACGGCGGCATAGCCTTCCGCCCGCCGGTTCCGCGCCGCCGTCCGCAGGCGACCGGCGTCGGACCCGGGCGGAAAAGTCGACAGCGGACCGGCGTCGATCATTTCGATGAAAACATCATGGTCGCGCGCGACGCCGAGAATGATTGCGAGCGCCCGTGCGCGGTGGCCCGCTTCAGCCAGCGCGGGGCCGGAAAGAACAGGACGAAACAGACCGAGGGCCGCGCGCAGACTCCGGAGCGCAACCCGCATCTGATGGATCGTTTCCGGGTCTTCGCCCACGCGGAAGGCGGCGACATTCGCTGCAAAGTGATCAAGCGTGGCGTCAAAAATCGAGGCCGCCGCCTGTTCGATCGGGTCCGCGCGCGAAAGAATGATCGGATCCGCGCGCACGGCGACCCCGGCGGTCGCCTTAAATTCGCGGCTCATGCGCCGACGCCTCTTCCATTGCCAATCAGCCGAAAGACTGCGGTGAAGCCTCAGTCACACTCAAGTCGGGCGC
>CAZJAY010000350.1:0-2020 GCA_964543915.1 uncultured Methylocystis sp.
GCCGCGGAGCGCAATCGAACCTGAAAGCGATCTCGTATCGATCGAGACGCGCGGACTTAGCGCGAGCGCGGCTTCCCGCGTCCTCAGAACCGGCTTTGCGGCGACGCCTTTCGCCTGATCGGGCGCGCCAAGCGGCTGTGTCGCCGCGACGCGCTGTTGCTCGGCGGCGACCTTCTTCTGGCGCTCCATTTCCGGGAAAGCGTAGAAATAATCCCACAGTCCGATGAAAATCATCGACAGCGCGGCGGCGAGGAGCATGTTCTTCGTATTCTCGTTCATCGCGCTGAGAACCTATTCTTTCTGTTTTCTCCGGCCGGACGACGTCTGGCGGCTCGCGAGCCGCGAAAAGCCTTCCGCCATCTGGGCAAGAATTTCGGCGAAAGGCGCATTTAACGCCTCCCGCCGCGCCACGATTACGTAGTCCTGTCCCGGTCGCGCGCCAAGCCCGCTGACGCCGGCGAGCGGCATGGTCGGGTCCGTCGGCGTGGGACCGCTCCGCAACGCAGCCCGAAGCCGCCGCCTTATCCGGTTGCGCCCGACGGCGCCGGCGACCTTACGGGAAATGGTGAGGCCAAAGCGCGGCGGCGCGGTCGAGGCATCCTCGGAGGCCTGAGCGACCATCTGTATTGTGAAAAGCGACGAAGAGACGCGCGCGCCTTTTTTCGTGGCGCGCACAAATTCCGCCCGCCGGCGCAGACGCTCGGGCGGAGGCGGCATTCGGGTCGATCCGGGCGACGCGTCAGCGGTCACACCGCCCCCGCCTGTCTGTGAACCGGTAAAAAAAATCAGGCCGAAAGGCGCTTGCGGCCACGGGCGCGGCGCGCGGCAATGACTTTCCGACCGCCGACCGTCGCCATGCGGGAGCGGAAGCCATGGCGGCGCTTGCGAATGATCTTGCTGGGCTGATACGTCCGTTTCACCGATCTTCTCCACGGGCGACCCGGCGCCCATTCGAATACAACGCTTTGTTTTGCTTGCAGAAAACTATTTCTGCCGGATTTCGATTCGCGCTGCCGACAAGGGCGGACTGGCTCGTGGAACGAAGCGGCGTCCGGGTCGCGAAGCGAAGCCGAAAAACATCAAAGCCGCCGCCCCTTCCGGGACGACGACGCGCTCGCGATATAGGAGAAAGCTGCCGCGCAAGTCAATCGCGCGCCGCCAGGGCGCTGTACGGAATTTTTCGGGACGCGAAGACATCTTATGCGCGATTTTTCGACGCGCTCGCGTCGAAAAACGGATAGATTGCAAATGGGCGGCGATTCGCGGAGCTTCCGCGACACGGGTCGCCCACTTCCCCGTAGCGTTCTCGCGGTTTTTCGCGACATCAGCGTTAATAAGTCGGGCAGCCATGGGGCGCGGTCAGGCTTTGTTAACCATTTCCGCTTACCTTTGCTTCAGTTCGGGAAGGATCGCATGGCCAATGAAGGTCGGCGACAGGCGCGTCCAGGCAGGGCGGCCGGACCGTGACGGAATGTTAATGGAGCTCGGCGGGGAACCAACATGCGCGTTTTATTGATCGAAGACGACAGCGCGACGGCTCAAAGCATCGAGCTCATGCTCAAGTCCGAAAATTTCAATGTCTACACGACCGATCTCGGCGAGGAAGGCATCGATCTCGGCAAGCTCTACGATTACGACATCATCCTGCTGGATCTGAACCTGCCGGATATGTCGGGTTACGAAGTGTTGCGCACTTTGCGGGTCGCGAAGGTGAAGACGCCAATCCTGATTCTCTCCGGACTCGCCGGCATTGAGGACAAGGTGAAAGGGTTGGGCTTCGGCGCGGACGACTATCTGACCAAGCCATTCCATAAGGATGAGCTGGTCGCCCGAATTCATGCGATCGTCCGCCGTTCGAAGGGCCACGCCCAATCTGTGATCGCGACGGGCGATCTCATCGTCAATCTCGATCAGAAAACGGTCGAGGTCGGCGGCGCGCGGGTGCATCTGACCGGCAAGGAATACCAGATGCTGGAACTGCTCTCGCTGCGCAAGGGCACCACGCTGACCAAGGAAATGT
>CAZJAY010000351.1:0-2002 GCA_964543915.1 uncultured Methylocystis sp.
CAGGCGCGATCCGGCACGATTTCAGACGTGTTTATGGGCATTCGCCTATGGGAAGGGGCCAGCGCGTTCGTCAATCCTGAAATCAACCAGGGCTACGGGCCGCAAAATACGGTCGGCGCGGCCAATTACGTCAACGGCTCGACGACGCGCGTCGGCATCGCCTCGCCCTATCTGCGCTTGCAGCGCTATTTCCTGCGTCAGCACATTGGCCTCGGGGGCGCGCGGCAGATCGACGAGTCTGAAACCGGCGCCGAAAGCGAAGCTCTTGAGTCAGAGATGGCGCAGATCGCCGGCAAGGTCGATCGCGACCGCCTGACCTTTACGATCGGCAAGATGTCGGTCCAGGACATTTTTGACGACAACGTCTACACCCACGACCCGACAAAGGATTTTCTTAACTACGCCTTCCTGACGGAAGGGGCTTTCGATTACGCGGCGAACGCCTGGGGCTACACGGACGGCGCCGTGGCCGAATGGCGACAGAATTGGTGGACCGTGCGCGCGGGCGTTTATCAGCTGGCTCAGACGCCCGGCAGCGTGAAAATCGAACCGGAAATTTTTCGTCAGTTCATGGCGGTCAGTGAACTCGAGGCGCGTTACGATCTGCTTGAGCAACCGGGCGTGCTGAAATTCCTGTTTTTCAGCAACAACGGCTATTTCAGCAAATTCGACGACGACATTGCCTTCGCTTTCGCGCGCAATAGCTTCCCGCCCAGCGTTGGCAGCGTCCGGAAGCGCGGCCAGAAAAACGGTTTTGGCGTCAATCTCGCCCAGCAACTTGCGCCGGGCGTCGGCTTTTTCCTGCGCGGCGGCATGAACGACGGCCGCTACGAAACCATCGATTATACGGACATCAACGCTTCGCTTGCCGGCGGGGTCGTCTTTGATGGCGAACTCTGGAACAGACCCGACGACCGGATTGGCGTCGCAGCCGGCGCGAGCGCGATTTCAAATAGCTTCGTCCGCTATCTGCAGCTGGGCGGCATCGGCTCTTTCGTGGGCGACGGCAGCCGCATTCCCGGCTCCCTGCCCCGTTACTATCTGCCCGGAGAGCCTGGCTCGCCGACCGGAGCGGGACGGCTCAGTTACGGCCGGGAAAATGTAATCGAAACCTACTACGAGTACGCCGTCACCGACTGGCTGGAGACGACGCTCGACTATCAGTTTCTCGTCAATCCCGGATACAACACGGTGCGAGGACCCGTGAACCTTTTTGCGCTGCGTGTGCGCGCGGCCTTTTGAGGATAGCGTCCGTCGCGCCTTATCCGCCGGTCGGATAATTCGGACTTTCGCGGGTGATCGTCACATCATGAACGTGACTTTCGCGCAGGCCGGCATTGGTGATGCGAACGAATTGCGCGCGTTCCTGAAACTCCGGAATCGTACGGGCGCCAACGTAGCCCATGGAGGACCGTAATCCGCCCGCAAGCTGATACAGGATCGGCGCGATCGGGCCGCGATAGGGCACCTGGCCTTCGATCCCCTCCGGCACGAGTTTCAGCTGATCCTTGACGTCGCCCTGAAAATAACGCGTCGCGGATCCGGCCGTCATGGCGCCGACGGAGCCCATGCCGCGGTAGGATTTGAACGAGCGACCCTGATAAAGAAACACTTCGCCAGGCGACTCCTCCGTGCCGGCGAAAAGCGATCCCATCATCACGACATCGGCGCCGGCGGCGATGGCCTTGGCCAGATCGCCGGAATATTTCACGCCGCCATCCGCAATCACCGGCACGCCCGACTTGCGGGCTTCGCCCGCCGCCTCCATGATCGCCGTGAGTTGGGGCACGCCGACGCCCGCGACGATCCGGGTTGTGCAGATGGAGCCCGGCCCAATGCCAACCTTCACCGAATCGGCGCCCGCATCGATCAGCGCACGCGCGGCTTCCGCCGTAGCGATGTTGCCCGCGATAATCTGCACGCGGTTGGTCTGCTTCTTGACGCGACTGACCTGATCGATCACGGCCTGGGAGTGGCCATGCGCCGTGTCGATCACGATGCA
>CAZJAY010000352.1:0-1992 GCA_964543915.1 uncultured Methylocystis sp.
TCCGCGTCCGCCAATCGCGGTGACGATGGGCGACCCTGCGGGCATTGGTCCGGAACTATTGATCAAAGCCTGGGCCGCGCGACATCAGTGGATGTCGCCGGCCTTTTTCGCGATTGCCGATCCGGCCGTTCTCAAGAACGTCGCGCGACATATTGGCGTCGATGTCGAGATCGTTGAGGCCGCCCCGGAAAAAGCTTCGCGAATTTTCGAAACCGCGCTGCCGGTCACGTCGCTTGTCAATCGCGTCGTCGCGCAGCCGGGCCATGGCGATTGCGCCAATGCCCCCGCCATCGTCGAATCGATTACCCGCGCCGTCGAATATGTGCAGCATGGCGTCGCGCATGCGGTCACAACCAATCCAATCGCCAAATCCGTTCTCTACGCCGCCGGCTTTCCACATCCGGGTCATACCGAATTCCTCGGCGAGCTGGCTGCGCGGCTTTACGGCGCCGCCGTGCGTCCGGTGATGATGTTGCGCGCGGAAGAATTGAGCGTTGTGCCGATCACGATTCACATTCCGCTGTCCGAGGCGCCGCACCGACTGACGGAGGCGTTAATCATCGAGACGGGCGAAATCGTCGCGCGGGATCTCGCCCATAGATTTGGCGTCGCGCAACCGCGTCTCGCTTTCGCCGGACTCAACCCCCATGCGGGCGAAGATGGCGCGCTGGGACGTGAAGAAATCGAGACGATGGCGCCGGCGCTTGCGACGTTGCGCGCTAAAGGCGTTGACGCGCGCGGTCCTTTCCCTGCCGATACGATGTTTCATGCGGCGGCGCGCGCGACCTATGACGTTGCGCTTTGTCCAACGCATGATCAGGCGCTGATCCCGATCAAGACGCTCGCCTTCGATCGCGGAGTCAACGTTACGCTCGGTCTGCCCTTTGTGCGCACCTCGCCGGATCATGGAACGGCCTTCGACATCGCAGGCAAGGGAATTGCAAATCCCACAAGTCTGATCGAAGCAATCCGGCTCGCCGACAGGATGATCGCGTGATCGATGCCTTGCCGCCGCTGCGCGACGTGGTCGCGCGTCACGGGCTCGACGCCAAAAAAACGCTTGGCCAGAATTTCCTTTTCGATCTCAATCTCACCGCGCGTATTGCGCGCGCCGCCGGCGCCGGACCGGAAGTTACGATTGTTGAAATCGGTCCCGGCCCCGGCGGATTGACGCGCGCCTTGCTGGCTGCGGGCGCGCGCGTCATCGCGATCGAACGGGATGCGCGTTGTCTGCCCGCGCTCGCCGAAATCGCCGCGCATTATCCGGGTCGTCTCACGGTGATTGAAGCCGATGCGCTCGAAATTGATCTGCCGGCGTTGGTGCATGCGCAGAATGTTTCCGGCGCCGCGCGCATTTGCGCCAATCTTCCCTACAATATCGCGACCGCCCTGCTCACGCGCTGGATCGAGGCCGAACCCTGGCCTTCCGTCTTCGATCGCTATGTTCTTATGTTCCAGAAGGAAGTCGCGTTGCGGATTGTCGCGACGCCGAAACAGCGTGCGGATTACGGGCGCCTCGCCGTGTTGTGCGGCTGGCGCACGAAAGCCCGCATCCTGTTTGACGTGTCGCCGGCCGCTTTCACGCCGCCGCCGAAGATCGTGTCCTCAGTGGTTGAGCTGGTTCCTGATCCGGCGCCGCTGTCCTGCGAGGCGCGAACGCTCGCGCGCGTTACGCAGGCCGCCTTTGGGCAGCGCCGCAAAATGCTGCGGCAGAGTTTGAAGTCGCTCGGCGTTGATCCCGCGCCGCTACTCGCGGCGGCGGGGATCGACGAAACGAAGCGGGCGGAGGAAGTTGACGTACCGGGTTTCGTCGCGTTGGCGAACGCCCTTGTTTCGGGATGATCACTCGCTCAACAGCTTCGCGACGAACTCCTCCAGTCCGCGTTCGCGTCGTGGGCGGCGCTCGCGCTCGGCGCGCAGGATGGCGATGAGATCGTCGAAGGCGCGTTGCAGATCGTCATTGACGATCACATAATCATATTCCTTCCAGCG
>CAZJAY010000353.1:0-1992 GCA_964543915.1 uncultured Methylocystis sp.
CGCAGGCGCCCCCCTCGGTATCGACGTCAGTGATGCGCTTGATCGTCGTGACGCCCTGATTTCGGGGCTCGCCGCCGAGAGCGGCCTCACCACCCAATCTCGTCCCAACAATGATATCGTGATCTATACCGATAGCGGGGTAACCCTCTTCGAAACGACGCCACGCATGGTGACATTCGAGCCGACTGCGACCTATGCCGCAGGCGTCGCCGGAAAAGCCGTGTTTGTCGATGGGGTGAACGTCACCGGCGCGGACTCCCAACTCTCGGTTCGCTCCCGCGCAATTGCCGGTAGGGCGGCTCTGCGCGATCGCATTGCTCCGAAACTTCAGGCGCAGCTTGATGAAGTCGCGCGGGGACTTGTGGTCGCCTTCTCCGAGACGCATCAGCTCTCCGCCGGACCGCCAAAGCCCGGCCTTTTCACCTATGCAGGCGCGGTTGAGCTTCCCGGGCCAACGCATATTCCAGGCCTCGCAAATAACATTGAGCTCAATGCAGCGGTCGACCCGGCGCGTGGCGGCGACATCCTGCGACTCCGAGATGGCGGCATTTCAGGCGACCCCGCCTATATCTATAATCTCGATCAAGCCAGTGGGTATGGGGCCCGAATTGTCGAGCTCGCCGAGGCGGCCGCCCGCCGTCAAAATTTCGACCCCGCCGTCGAGGCCGTCGCCATCGCGTCGCTCAATAGCGTCGCAGCCGAGGCGGTCGGCGCCCTGGGCGCGCTGCGTCAGCAGGCGACGCGTGACTCGGTCTATAATACTGCGCTCGCCGATCAGGCGACCGAGGCGCTTTCCAACGCGACCGGCATCAATCTCGATGACCAGATGGCCCGCATGCTTGAGCTCGAAAACGCCTTTCAGGCGGCCGCGCGCCTTCTTCAGACAATCAATGCAGTTTATGACGCGCTCTTCTCGGCGATCGGACGGTGATGCAGATGAGCTATTCCACCTCCACCTATTCCATGACCTTCGGATTGCGCCGTTCAATCGCGACAATGCAGGAAATGCTTGGACGTCATCAAAAAGAACTCACGACCGGGCGGATCGCTGACCCTGGCGTTTCGCTCGGCTCCGGGGCGCGAATGGGTTATATTCTTCAGAATAATCTCGAAGAAACCCGAGCAATCCTCGCAACTAATCGTCGGATTACGATCCGTGTGGATGCGACGCAGAATGCATTGGCGAATCTTCAGCAAACGGCCGAAGCCATGCGCGCGACCTTTCTCGTCTCGCAGGATAACGTTACGGATCCCGAAGCATTAGCTTCACAGGCGCGCACCTCACTGGCTCTCCTTGTTTCGACGCTCAATAGTGACGACGGCGATGGCTTTCTGTTTAGTGGACAAAGAAGCGACACGGCCCCGATCGCAGATTACTTTGCGCCGACCCTCTCGCCAGCGCGTATGGCCCTCGACGCCGCTCTGATCGATCCGGTCGCCGGCTTTGGCTTTCCTGCCGACTCGCCGCAGGTTGCACAATTAACGACACAAAGAATCGCCGAGTTCATCGACGGCTCTTTTGCTGATCTGTTTTCTGAGGCGAGCTGGAAGAGCCAGTGGTCCAGCGCTTCTGACGCCGTGCTTGAAAACAGAATCTCTCTTCACCAGACAATCGACGCTTCCATGAGCGCAAATGATCCAGCTCTGAGAAAGATTGCGATGGCATATGTCATGGTGTCCGAGCTCGGGATCTCCGGTATGACGAATGATGGGGCTCGAACGCTGATACGAAAAGCGACGGCGACGCTTGACGAAGGAATGGCCCTGCTAAAAACAAGCCGTGCACGCGTCGGCGTCATGCAACAAAGTATAGAGATCGCCGATGAAAATCTGCAAAGCTATTCAGACATGCTCGAAATCGATGCGACGCGCCTTGGCGCCGTCGATCGCTCCGAGACCGCAACACGGATAAACGAGGTCCTGACCCGGATTGAAACCGCCTATGCGCTGACCGCGCGCATCTCCCAGCTTAGTCTGACCAGATACATCTAG